>JBKBWB010000149.1:0-5623 GCA_046289215.1 Asticcacaulis sp.
GCCGTGCCTGTGGCGATCGGGGTCTCCGCAACGGCGCCGGCTCCCGCCTCAACGGCCCTGAACCCGGCTAAGTTCGATCAGGTCTTTGCTCCGCGTACGCAAATCGATGTGCGTGTCGGACATTCGGACAAGGCAGGCCGCATCGAGATCTACGGCCAGGCCGGATCGCGAGCTTCCGTCCGAAAACAGGGCAATCAGGTTGTCGTTCGCATCCGGGGCAATCAGCTTCCGGATATTGGCGATCTTCGGGTTAACCCGCCGCCGGGCGTGTCAACGGTTGATGTGCGCCGGGACGGCAATGCCGTTGAACTGGTCCTGACTCTGACCGAGGGCGCGGAAAGCCGCTTTGGTCGCGCCGATGGCGGGGTGTTCGTCCAGGTTGCCGCCGAGCCTCAAGCCAGTCTTCAAGCCTTCAAGGCCGACAGCGAGGCCCGCGAAGCGGTGCCGGTGGTGCCGGTCACGGTCGAGGCTAACGCCAATACCGCCCGTCTTCAGTTTGACTGGCCGGGCCAGGTTCCAGCGGCGGTATTCCGCCGGGGCGAAGCGGTCTGGATCGTGTTTGATGCCGATGGCGATTTCCGTCTTCCGGCCGGGATCAGCGGGCAGGGGCCAATCAAGGCCTTCAATTCGGCCAAGAAAGACGGCTTTACCGTCATCCGGCTCAAAGCCCCCCAGATTGCCGATATCCGCGCGGAAAATCTGGGCGGTCGCTGGGTCGTGCATCTCGGGGGCAAGGCGCCTGAGGTGGCCGAAAACGATGCGGAGAAACAGGCCTCGGCCATCACCATCGGGCGCGACGACAGCGATGGCGCCACAGCCCTGACAGCGAATGTCGCCGGGGCCAGCCGCGTGGCCTGGATTGTCGATCCTGAAGTCGGGGATCGCTTTGCGGTGGTGACGGCGCGCGGCCCGGTCAAGAATGTCGCCTTCCAGCGCGCCTCGGTCGAAGCCTCTCTCGATGCCACGGCCCATGGTCTGATGGTGGCGGCGGTCGCGGATGACATCACGGTTTCGACGGATGGCGATATGGTCCGGGTGGCGCGGCCCCGGGGGTTGACCCTGTCGGCTCCATCGAGCTGGAAAGCCAAGGCCCAGGAAGTCATGGGGCTGCCCAAGCCCATGATCATGCCGGCCCTCGTCAATCACGAGGACTGGGCCAAGACCGGCGAGGACGGGTTTCTCACGCGCTATGCCTATCTGCAGGAACTGGCGGCCGCCGAAGCCGGGGAAAAGGATAAGGGCTTTTCGGCCCGTATGGCCTTGGCCCGGTTTCTGGTCGGGTCAGAGATGGCCTATGAGGCCCAGGGACTGCTTGACCTTTTGGCAAAACAAACGCCTCAGGTGATGTCGGATCCGGAGTTCCGGGGGCTTCGGGCCGCCGCCAAGATCATGGCCCGCCGCTTTAAATCTGCGGAAGCGGACCTTGGGGCCTCGATCCTGTCGGCAGATCCATCGGCGGCGCTCTGGCGGGGTTATGTCCAGACCCAGGACGGCAATTGGGAAGAGGCGCGCCGCGCCTTCCAGCAGGGGGCCAGCGCCCTGTCCCTGTTCCCGCCCAAATGGCAGGTCAAGTTTGGCATCGCCAATGCCAAGGCGGCCTATGAGCTCAAGGATTATAAAGCGGCCAAGGCCAGCATTGATTATGCCGTGGCCCAGAAGGTCCCGCCGCTCGATCAGCTTGAAGCGCGCCTGATGCAGGCCAAGATCTTTGAGGCCACCGGCGACAAGCCGCGCGCGCTACGCATGTTCGAGGCCATTGCCCGCGCCTCCAAAGGCTCGATCGCCACGCCTGCGGCCTTGCGGGCGACCATGCTCAAGATGGATGATGGCCAGCTCAAGCCCGCTGAGGCGGTCCAATCTCTGGATGCCATGCGCTTCTGGTGGCGGGGGGATGGGACCGAATTGGAGGTCGTGCGCGCCCTCGGGGACATTTACATTTCTCAAGGTCGCTACCGCGAAGCGCTCGAAGTCCTGCGCGGGGCTGGGGTGCGCGTCAGCAATGATCCGGCTTCTCTGGCCCTTCAGAATGATCTGAACGCGACCTTCCGCTATCTGTTCCTCGAAGGGGGCGCTGATGGCCTTCAACCCATTCAGGCCTTGGCGCTGTTCTATGACTTCCGCGAACTGACCCCGGTCGGGGCCGACGGGGATGACATGGTGCGGCGCTTGTCGCGACGCCTGATTGACGTTGATCTTCTCGAACAAGCCGCCGAGCTTCTGTCCTATCAGGTGGAGAACCGCCTTGATGGCGTGGCCAAGGCGGCTGTGGCCACCGACCTCGCGGCAATCTATCTGATGAACCGCACGCCGGAAAAAGCGCTTCAGGCCCTGTGGACGTCCCGAACCTCGTTGTTGCCTCGCGTCATGAACGAAGAGCGTAAGGTGCTGGAAGCCCGCGCCCTGACCGAGTTGGGGCGGCTTGATCACGCGCTCGAAGTGCTGGGCAGTGACAATTCGGTGCCCGCCGTGGCGGCGCGCGCGGAAATCGCCTGGAAGGCCAAGGACTGGGCCGGAGCCGCAGCGCTCCTGGAACGCAGTCTGGGGGACCGATGGAAAAATACCCTGCCGCTCAGCGGCGAGGATGAAACCAAGGTGATTCGTGCAGGGGTCGCCTTCTCCTTGGCCAATGATGATCCGGGCCTTAAGCGCCTATCCTCGCGCTACAGCCCCTATATCGAGACCGCCCAGGCCCCCGAAGCCATGCGCATTGCCCTGTCGGATCTCGACGAAAAAGCGCTTTCCCCGCAGGACTTTGCCCAGGCCGCTGCACAGGCCGATACCTTTGCCGGATGGATCAGCAGCTATAAGCAGCGCCTGCGGGATCGTCTGAAATCGGCCCCCCAAACGGCTGAGACCAAGCCCGCCGCCCAACCGGCGAAAAAGGCCTGAGCTGTGCGCTAACCGGTTCCGGTGCCCTTCTGGAAGCTTTCGACCAGCGAGCCGGCTACCATCCGCCAGCCGTCCACCAGCACAAAAAAGATCAGCTTGAACGGCAAAGAAATCACCACCGGCGGCAACATCATCATCCCCATGCTCATCAGCACACTGGCCACCACCAGGTCGATGACAAGGAAAGGGACAAACAGCAAAAACCCGATTTCAAAGGCGGTTTTCAGCTCAGAAATCATAAAGGCCGGGGTAATCACCCGCAGCGGCAGTTCCTGAAGGTCTTTGGGCCGTTCGACCTTGGACAGGCGGATGAAGAGCGCCAGATCATCCGGATCCACCTGAGCCAGCATAAAGGTCTTGACCGGTTCTGATGCCGCATCAAAGCCCTCGGCCAGTTCCATTTCCTGATCCATGACCGGGCGAATACCGTCGTTATAGGCCTCCTGATAAGTGGGGGCCATGACAATCGCCGACAGAAACAGCGCGAGGGAAATCAACACGGCGTTGGGCGGGCTTTGCTGCAGGCCGAGCGCCGTGCGCAAAAGGGAAAGCACCACCACAATCCGTACAAACGACGTGGTCATGATCACAATCGACGGCGCCAGAGACAGCACCGTCATCAGCCCGATCATCTGGATGACCCGAGAGGTCAGGCCGCCGCCGGTCCCAAGGTCGAGGTTGATCGACTGGGCCATGGCGATCGCAGGGGTCAGCAAACTGACGAGCAGGGCCCCCAGCACCATCAGCACGGATAAGCGGGTCTGGTGCGCAACTTCGGCTTTGGTGCGGGGCATTTTAAACAGATCGGACAGAATAGGCTTACCCAAGGCGTTGCCCTCCGAGGCGGGAGGCGGGTTTGTCCGCAGAGGCCGACGGCGGTGCTTCAGCGGGTTTGGGCTTTTTCAGCGGGCGCGGCTCGATCATTTCGCGCCCGTCGCCGAGCAGCAGCAACCGTTCTTCATCATCGACCCGCACCAGGATCAGACGCCGCGCCGGATCCAGTACGAGGGTTTCCAGCACCTGTAGCCGCCGCGCGCCGCGCTGGGCCTGAAGCCGGGCCAGAAACTGCGGGGCATAGCGACGGGCGACCACAGCCAGGCCGAGGATCAAGCCAATGACGATGGCCAGCGCAAACATCGCCCGCAGAAAGGTTACAAAATCCATGACCGCCTCGGGACTCACCCTAAAGACCGGGAACTGACCGGCACAGTGCCGACGACGCGTTAACGCAGCTTTACCAAAAAGCCTTTGTTAACCCTCTGGGCGGCATAATTTGCCTATATGGCGTGACTCGCGAGGCCCTGACCATGCGTTTGGATCAAATCGGACTGCTCTCGACCTTGAAGGCCAAGATGGGCTGGCTGGGCGACCGTCAGCGGGTGGTGGCCCAGAACGTGGCCAATGACTCGACGCCGGGCTATGCGGCGCGCGACGTCAAGCCGCTGAACTTCGAGGCGGTGATGAAGGCGTCCGGCCCGAATGCGCCGCGTGGCATGGCCTTGATGCGCACCTCTTCGGGGCATATCGCCAGCCAGAGCCAGGCGGCGACCCTTAACTCGGATCTGGTCAAACGCCCGGACTCGGAAACCACCCTCGACGGCAACTCGGTAGTGCTAGAAGAGCAGATGCTGAAAATGGCGGAAAGCCGCATGCAGTTCGATGCGGCGATCGGCTTTTACCAAAAGTCTCTGACCATGATCCGTCTGGCCTCGCGCATGCCCGGTCGCTAAGGGCTGCTGCAGGTGATCCGGTGACGGATTGTGAATGGGAAAAGTGCGCGTGACTTTGCTCGCGGAATCGCCGCACTGACGCTCAAGATGGGGCGTTAACACTTTGCTCAGGGGCCATGCCGCACTCTGAGCTTCAAGCTCCCCTTAAGCCGTAGAAGCGGCTCCAGGATGCGCACCCGACCGGGAAATGGTCTGGAACTGTGCAGGACAGGAGAGGGCCCGTGCCCGAGGTGAAAAGCCCGCTCAGCCAGCCGAGCATGGCCGCAGCGGCCAGTGCGATGAAGGCCCAGCAGGCCCGCATGCGCATCATCGCTGAGAACATCGCCAACGCCAATTCCACGGCCAAGGAGCCGGGGGGCGATCCTTACCGTCGTCAGGTTCCGGTGCTGGAAAGCGCCAAGATCGATGGCGTGACCGGGGTGCGTCTGGCCGAGATCAAGCCGGATGATAAGCCATTCAACCTGGTCTACGAACCGGGCCATCCGGCGGCGGACGAGAAGGGCTATGTCAAACGGCCCAACGTTAATTCGCTGATTGAGGCCATGGATATGCGCGAAGCTCAGCGCGCCTATGAGGCCAATCTGAACGTGATCGAGACGGCGCGCGCCATGGAGCAGCGCACCCTCGACATCCTGAAGCGCTGAGGTAAGTCATGACTCCGATGCAAGTTGCCAAGGCCTATGCCGCCGCGCAGGGCCAGGTCAGTAAGGTGTCCTCGGGCGGGACGACGGGCGAGCCGGGCTTTGACTCGATCCTCCAATCCGCCGTCAGCAATGCCATGAACGCCACCAAGTCGGCCGAAACCCAGATGTCGATGCATGCCCAGGGCAAGACCGAGCTTGTGGATGCGGTCACGGCGGTCGCCAGCGCCGAGGTCACGCTCGAAACCATGATCGCTGTGCGCGATCAGGTGATTACGGCCTATCAGGAAATCCTGCGCATGCCGATCTGATCGGTCGGCCCGTAAAGATCTATTAACCTTTTGCGCGGCAAATTCTGCCGCA
>JBKBWB010000150.1:0-5568 GCA_046289215.1 Asticcacaulis sp.
TGGCGCTCTATCTGCAAAGCCGGGTCTCGGAGCTGCTGGCCGTGGATATCCACCCGGCGGCCCGCTTCGGTCAGGGTGTCTTTCTTGACCATGGAACCGGCATTGTCGTCGGCGAAACGGCGGTGGTCGGAGACAATGTCTCGATGCTCCAGGGCGTGACCCTCGGCGGCACCGGCAAGGAAAACGGCGACCGCCACCCCAAGATCGGCGAAGGGGTGTTGTTGTCCGCCCATGCCACGGTGCTCGGCAATATCGAGGTCGGGGCCTATGCCAAGATTGCAGCGGGCTCTGTGGTGCTGAAACCGGTGCCGCCCCATTGCACGGCGGCGGGTGTGCCCGCGCGTCTAGTCAATTGCCCGACCGGGGATTGCCCGGCCGAGAGCATGGATCAGTCCTTGAGCGAGGCGGCGTTTGACTACGTGATCTGAGGCCCGGACTCAGAGCGGGCGGCCGAGCACATAGTCGCTGAACAGGCTCTCGCCGACCTGAAAGTCGCGTTCTCCCAGAATCTCAAAGCCACATTTTTCGTAAAAGCGGATGGCCTTGCTGTTGCCCTTATAGGTTCCGAGCAGCACCCGGCGGCGGCCCAGCGCCTTTGCACCCTCTAGGGCAGCAGCCATCAGCGCCGCGCCATGGCCATGGCCCTGAAACGCGGACAACAGATAGATCCGCTTGATCTCAATATCGTCCGGCGCGGGATCGGCGACGGGCAGGGCCGGGTCCGTCAGCTGGACATAGCCTACCAGCGCCCCGGTCGGGGTCGTCAGCACCCAGATCGGCAAGGCGTCCGCACCGAGGTGACGCTGGTAATAGTCGGCCCCATGCTGCACCGATGCATGGCGCACAATATCCGCGCCCGGGATCATGTGGGCATAGCTTTCCAGAAACGTCGCCGCCCCAACGAGCGCCAGCGCCCCGGCATCCGACGGCTCTGCCCGCCGCAAGTGCAGCGGCAGCGTCTGGGGGGCTTGATCGGACATGGCAGACTCCGTCTCGGTTGGCAGGGGCGTTACTCTAACTCCCTGATCGCCCACGCCAAGGGGGGCGTGGGCCGAATAAAACCCCGTCAATGTTTACTGAATTCGTTCGATGGACAGGCCGTTAGTCTTCAAAACTTGAAGCAAGTTGTCATCGCCGGCGAGATGGAGCGCACCTACGGCGACGAATACTTTTCCCGGTTTGCCCATGATCAAGGCGATTTGGTCTGCCCAGTTCCTGTTCCGCTCGATCAAGAGTGTTTGATAGACGCGTTCGCTAAGTGCGCGCATCGGGCGAACGCCGATCTGTTCAACAGCGGCCACATCCCCGTCGACCCAAGCCTTGATTAAAAGATTTAGTTGCGCCTCGCCATTCTCGAAATCATTCAGCGTCCGGACAAGATAGGCCACCTGTCCGTCTTCTGGAAAACTCGCCAGTAAGCGGAATTGTTGATCCAGAGTCTCTAACCCATGTACGGGTTTGTCCGTACTGGCCGCATCTTTTCTCAGAACAGCATCCACGCCAGACTCGGGATCATATCCAGCTTTCCGGAGGGGGGCCGTCGCGAGAGACAGAGCGGCTAGCCATGGGCGCATGGGATCAAGCCGGGTGGCGCTTAGCCCTACGGATTTGGCGACTACATCAAGCCGAGCCAGATCTTTTTCTGATAAGAGACTAGAAAGCGGGTGGGTAGGCGAAAGCCCATGTTCGCGAATCAAGGGGAGGATCTTGGCCTGATCTTGAGGGTTGTCGACCTCAAGTAACAGAGTATCGGCTTCTTTAAATGCCGCGTTAAAGCGCGACGTGCGCCATGTCGTTTCAGGCTTCATCACATGGATCGTCCCAAAGACATAAACAGTTGTGTCTTCGTCATTAACGGCCCAAAGGGCTGGGGCCGCTAGGGCGGCGGCGCTTACACTTATGAGTAGGGTGCTGACGAGGGCCAGCCAGAGCGCGCGTAGACCTTGCTGGAATGTCGTGCTGATCATGTTTGGTTCCTAGGGAATAAGGCATGGAGGGTCGTCGTCGCGAAAAGGGGCGATCGGCGAGTTTCCGTTAGGTTTTGCGAAGAGACGGGGCCGGGTAAGGCCGTACAAACTGCCAGAGCGGATGCGGATCAGGTCACGCGATCAGCATCCATGGATTGGCATGCTTTAAGCGCAAAGACGGCGGCGACGCACAAGCCAAGGGCAACCGCCGCCATGGCGATGGGGGCGGCCAGCGCCATGGGGGCCAGGGCCCATGTCGCCGCATAGGTCAGCCCGCCCAGCACCATTGACCATCCAGCAATCCGCTTTGCGGTTTGGGCGCGACCTTCGGCAACGAGCGAAGCGCGGGCGCGTCCAATCCGTTTCGGAACTGTATTGGCAAGAAAAACCAGCGAAAGGCCTATCGCAATCTGGGTTAGTCTTGTGATCGCGTCTTCTTGGATAAACCCTTGACTTTGGACCAGTTTTAAGGTGGCCGCGACCGCTAATAGCGTAAGGGCACTTGTCACTTTAAGCATTGGGCGGTTGATGGTCATACCGGATCCTTTGTAGACGATGAGGTCGAGAGGCCGAAGCGCTGGGCAAAGCCGAGAAGGGCGTCTTCGAGAACGCTGAGTTTGAGGTGATAGATAACCGTCGTACCGCGTTTTTCAGCTTCAATCAGATCGGCATCTTTGAGCACATTGAAGTGGGCCGACATCGTTGGGCGTGAAACAGCGAAGCGCTCGCATAATTCCCCTGCCGACATGGGCCTCTCACGAAGGTGCTCCAGCACTTTGCGACGGGTCGGGTCAGATAGGGCTTTGAAGACGATGTTCATAAATTGATATTTAGCTAAATATCGAAATATAGTCAACTGGTCTGAATAAGGCTTTTGAGGACGACTATGATTTCCACTGAGCCTTCAAGCTGAATTCCTTTTAATTTATTAAAATCAATAACTTGTATTGCGATTGTCATCCTGAGCTTTAGTCGGTGATCCCACTGAGCGGCGCGGCGGCAGACCCTCGCATCAGGTCCGAGGATGACGGGTATTCTTGTTTGCGCAATTGGGGATGAGCCGATTGACTTCCCGCCGCCCTGTCGCCTTTGATCTGGGCCGGGGCCGGGTTTGTGCTACATATGTTCCATGATGTCCGATTCCGATCCGTTCGCCCCGCCTTCCTATTCGCCCCCGTCCTCTATGCCGGCCTCTGCGCCCAGGCTGTCGGATCTGGCGCGGCCCGTGCCGCCTTACCTTGATGGGCTGAACCCCGAGCAACGGGCGGCGGTCGAGCAAACGGATGGGCCGGTACTGGTGTTGGCCGGGGCCGGGACGGGCAAGACGCGGGTGCTGACCACGCGGTTGGCGCATATTCTATCGCGCGGGCTGGCCAAGCCCTGGGAAATCCTCTGCGTGACCTTTACCAACAAGGCCGCGCGGGAAATGCGTGAGCGGATCACCGGTCTGATCGGCCCGTCCGCCGAGGGCCTGAGCTGGCTGGGGACTTTTCACTCGGTCGCCGCCCAGATCCTGCGTCGCCATGCCGAGCTGGTGGGGCTGAAGTCGACCTTCACCATCCTTGATGACGATGATCAGCAGCGGCTGATCAAACAGATCCTTGAGGCGGAGAAGATTGATACCAAGCGCTGGACGCCCAAGACCCTGGCGCATCTGATCGACGGCTGGAAGAACAAGGGCCTGACCCCGGACAAGGTCCCCGCGGGGGATATGGAATTCGGCGGCGGCCAGGCGGCCCGGCTCTATGGCCTCTATCAGGACCGGCTGGCGATCCTCAACGCCTGTGATTTCGGCGACCTGTTACTGCACAATCTGACGCTGCTGGCGAAGAACCCGGACATTCTGGCGCTCTATCACGACCGGTTTCGCTATGTGATGGTCGATGAGTATCAGGATACCAACGTGGCCCAATATCTGTGGCTGCGGTTGCTGACCTCGGGGCGGCGCAATGTCTGTTGCGTGGGGGACGATGACCAGTCGATCTATGGCTGGCGCGGGGCCGAGGTGGACAATATCCTGAAATTCGAGCGCGATTTCCCCGGCGCCACCGTGATCCGGCTGGAGCGGAACTATCGCTCGACCGCGCATATTCTGGGGGCGGCGGCGGGGCTAATCCGGGGCAACCGGGCGCGGCTGGGCAAGACGTTGTGGACCGAGGCCGAAGGCGGCTCCAAGGTGCAGGTGCGCGGGGTCTGGGACGGCGAGGCCGAGGCCCGCATGGTCGGCGAAGAGATGGAAATGGCTCATAAGGCCGGGCGCGCCTGGGCCGACATGGCGATCTTGGTGCGCGCCTCGTTCCAGATGCGGGCCTTTGAAGAGCGGCTGGTCTTGCTTCAGATCCCCTATCAGGTGATCGGCGGGCCGCGCTTTTTCGAGCGGGCGGAAATCCGCGACGCCCATGCCTATTTGCGGCTGATCCAGTCGCCGGACGATGATCTGGCGTTCGAGCGGATCATCAATGTGCCCAAGCGCGGGCTGGGCGACACCACGGTTCAAAAGCTGCTCAGCCTCGGACGCGCGCGGGGCGTGTCGGCGGTCGAGGCGGCCCGGGCGCTGATCCAGACCGACGAGCTAACGGCGCGCAGCCGCACGCCCTTGGCCAACTTCCTGCGCGACCTCGATCGCTGGCGGGACGAAGCCCTCAAGCTTGACCATGACCGGTTGCTGGAGCTGGTGCTCGAAGAAAGCGGCTATGTCGCCATGCAGCGCGCCGATAAGACCAGCGGCGAGACGCGGCTGGAGAACCTCAAGGAACTGGTCCAGTCGATGGGCGCGTTCGACAATCTTGAGACCTATCTGGAGCATATCTCGCTGGTGATGGACCTGGAGCGCGAGGCCGGGGCCGACAGTGTGCGGATCATGACCCTGCACGGGTCCAAGGGGCTGGAGTTCCCGCTGGTGTTCCTGCCCGGCTGGGAGGAGGGGGTGTTCCCGTCCCAGCGTTCGGTAGATGAAAACGGTGAACGCGGGCTCGAAGAAGAGCGCCGTCTTGCCTATGTCGGCCTGACCCGCGCCCGCGAAGAGGCGCGGATTAGCTTTGTCGCCAACCGCCAAGTCTATGGCCGCTGGACCACCCAGCTCCCATCGCGGTTCGTCGATGAATTGCCGGTTGAGCATGTCGAGGCCGCTTCGGTCACCGGCTACTATGGCGGCGGCATGGCGGGGACCAATCCGGCCCGTTCACAGTTCGAGGATCTCGACAGCGGCGGCGGCTACAGTTCCCCCGGTTGGCAACGGGCGCGCGAACGGGGGGCGGGCTTTGCTTCGGGCGGAAACAGCTATGGCGGGCCCGTGCGGTCCCTGGATGCCAGCGGCGGCTACCGACGCGGCCAGACGGTGCTTGAAGGCAAGGTCACGTCCGCCGGGACGGTCAGTGGTGAAAGCGGCTTTAGCCGCGGTCAGCGGGTGTTCCACCTCAAGTTCGGCTATGGCCTGATCAAGAGCGTGGACGGCAACAAGCTGATCGTTGCTTTCGACAAGGCTGGCGAGAAAAAGGTCATCGACAGCTTCGTGGAAAAGGCATGATGCGGCGCAGTTCAGGCATGGGCGGGCGCGCATGACCGGTTGGACCGCGGCGGGCAAGGTTCGGGCGCGGGAAAT
>JBKBWB010000151.1:0-5555 GCA_046289215.1 Asticcacaulis sp.
TGTCCGATGTGACCGACAGCTATATTCTCGCCGAAGATCGCCTCGTCGCTGTCGTCGGACTGGAAAATGTCGCGGTCATCACGACGGATGATGCTGTCCTTGTGGCACGTCGAGATCGCGTTCAGGACGTCAAGGCCATCGTCGATCAGCTGAAACAGGACGGGCGCGCCGAGGCTACCTTGCACAGCACCGTTCACCGACCGTGGGGCAGTTATCGCGGCATTGATGCCGGAGAGCGTTATCAGGTCAAGCGGATCACCGTGGCGCCGGGTGCTCAGCTTTCGCTGCAGATGCACCATCACCGGGCCGAGCACTGGATTGTCGTATCGGGTATGGCCCGAGTAACCCGAGGCGAAGACGTGTTCCTGCTCAGCGAGAACGAGTCCACCTACATCCGCCCCGGCCAAGTCCATCGCCTTGAAAACCCCGGGAAGCTACCCTTACACCTGATCGAGGTCCAGTCAGGCGGCTACCTTGGCGAAGACGATATTGTCAGGTTCGAGGACGGGTACGGGCGCGTCTGAAGACCGCTTTTGCAGTTTTCCAATATTTGTTATGGGAAATATGTGCGGTCGGTTGCTATGCAGCCCCTAATCGCAGAACCGGCCCGTCATTCAGACGGGCCGGATCCGTATCTCGCGGCTAAAGCCAGTCCTTAGCGTGTTAGCATTTTGGCTCTGAAGCTTGCCACATCAGCCTCTGTAAGGCCCAGGTCTTCGCGGACGTATCGGTCCCAACCGCCCTCGCGGGTGTCAATGGCGGCCATGGCGGCATCCAGATAGCCGCCTTCGACGCCCATCATGACAGCCACCACATCGGCAGGAAGCGTACGGAAAAAGGCCATGGCGGGATCCTCGGCGACACCCGGCTTGGGTGGCTTGGGGGTATAGTACTGGTTCGACAGAAGATAGTCCGCGCGGATCGTTTCATACGGGACGCCCAACAGGCGCAAGACCAGCGCCGTAGCCACACCCGTGCGGTCCTTGCCCGCCGAACAGTTATAGACCAGCGGGGTGCGGCCGTTGATCACTTCGCGCATGAGGGTCTTGTACTGCGGTGCGAACTGGAACGGGACCTGGGTATAGAAACCCGTCATCACTTGCCGGGCACTGTCCGCCGTAGGGGCCCCATTGGCGAACAGGCCCCGGAAAGCCCCAAGGTCGAGGCTGTAATCGACCGTATGGACGACCACACCCATATCCGCGGGCCAGGCATTCGGCTCTTTTTCCCGCTCTTCTTTTGAGCGGAAGTCGATATTGGCCTTGATGCCCAGCGCGCGCAGCTGGTCAAAGCCCTTGGGCGTAATGTGGCTCATTTCCGCCGAACGATAGAGCACACCCCACTTGACGGTTTGGCCATCGAGTGCCGGATAACCGCCGATATCACGGAAATTGTTGCTGCCGTCGATGGCAATCAGTCGCGACCGCGCTTCAGTCTGGACGGGCGCCTGGGCGACAACCGCATCCGCTGACGCCTCGCCCTCCGGCATTGCCAGCCCCGGTAACGGGGCCAGCATAGCGACAGTGATCAGCGCCAGGGCGCGGGTGGATTTAAACAAGGACATCCTTAAGGCTCCGATCAGAAATTAAACCGCAGGCCGGCCATAAAGCGGCGGCCGATCTGCTCGACTTCGGTCGGGCGGGACTTGATGCCGTCATAGGCAATATAGGTCTCGTCCGTCAGATTGGCGGCATCGGCATAGAGGGTGAAGTTGTCGTTGAGGGCGTAGCGCAAGGTCAGGTCGAGGTTGCCATAGGCCTTGCGGTATTCATCGCCGCCCGATCCAAGCCCAAGGCCGCCCAGGGTGTCGGCCCAATCCCCGCGCCACTGATAGCTTAAGCGGGCCGAAATGCCGTATTTCTCATAGGAAAGCGAAGCATTGACGACTTCTTTGGAGGTGCCTGGGAACGGCACATCCTTACGGGCGTTGGTGTCGAACGATCCGTCGAGCAGCGCCAGATTGCTGCTGACGCCGAGGCCATCAAACGGCGACGGCAAGGTCTTGAAGGTCTGTTGCCAGTTTAGCTCAAGGCCATAGAGCTTGCCCTTGCCGCCGTTGAGCGTCGAGACAAAGTCATAGCCGCTGCGATCGATCCCACCGCTGTTATAGAGTGCGCTACCGACCTTGGTTTTGGAGTCATAGAGGACGTTGTCGACGAGGTGATAGAAGACGCTGGCCGACACTACGCTATCCGCGGACAGGTAATATTCCGCCGACGCATCCGTGCCCCAGGTATATTCCGGCTTCAGCGTCGGATTGCCCCCGGTCACTGTGCCCGGAGTCGAGGTGTCATTGATGCTGGCCCCGGTCCGGATCGCTCCGAACGAGGCCCGGGCAATGCCGCGCTGCGCCGAAGCCCGCACGACCAGCTTGTCCGACAGATCGAGCTTCAGATTGACGCTCGGGAACAGGTCGGTGGTCGTGTTGTTCACCACAAGCGGGGTAACAGTCGTGCCGACACGGGTGGCGCCGACAATGGTCTGGTCCATATGCTCGACGCGCAGACCAAACACGATCTGGCCGTTGTCAAATGTCTGGCGCGCCTGACCATAGGCCGAGGTCAGCTTTTCATTGATGTCATAACGATCCGTCGGGCTGACGGCATTGGCAGGATTATAAAGACCCGCCGTTTGCAACGCCCCCAATGCGCCTTCGATATCCGTCCGCAAGCGGCGGTTATCAAGATAGTTCAGTGAAACGCCCAGTGGGAAGCCGGTGTCCCAGCCGTTGAAACCCACATAGTCAGATGCTTTGAGATCGGCCCGGCCCACGCGCGGCAGCAGTGCCGACAGAAGCACAGTATTGCTGGTGCTGAGCACGCTGCCGGTGATGTCGCGATCTTCGTGCATCAGGCCGGTTTTGAAGGTCCAGTGATCATAATTGCGGGTCAGATCGATCTTGGCCGTACGGCTGTCCGAGCGGATTTTCGACACCAGCGGCAGGGCAATATTGAAATCGAACGCGCCCTGATCGAGCCGGGTCATGGCCTCGCCCCGGGCAAAGGTGCCGGAAACCGGACCGTTGGCCGTGCGGAACAGCGACACGATCGGGAAGTTCGGATCGCTCAAGCTATAGGACATCGACACGCGGTTCAGCCGGTTGAACTGCTGGTTCTGCAACAACAGCGGCAAGTCAGTGTCGTTGGTCATGTGGGTGGCATTCAGACGCCAGCTCAGGTCCCAGTCTTGGCCGAACTTGTGGTCGCCGCCCACGGTATAAAGCGTGTTGGTGGTCCGATATTCGCCGAACTGGGCGGTTGATCGCACCGGAACCCCGACAAGCTCCCCGCCTGCGCTAGTCCGGGTGCCGCTGAGAGCATTAGCGAGCTGGAAGGTATAGTGGTTGCGCTCTTCATCGTCATTAAAGGCGCTGTAGACGATCTTGGCGAACAGATCGTGATCTGCCGACGGCCGCCAGGCGAGGCCCAGGGCCGCGCCATTGTTCTCGCGCATCAGGCGATAGTTGCGGGCATCAAAGCTCGACAGCACCCCTTGGGCGTCATAGGCAAATTCGCGGTTGTCGGTCACGCTGAACCGCCACACTCGGGAGCCGCGACAAGGCGGCCGCCGAATTCTGGTCCGGGAAGCGGCCAACCGTATCCGCCGCAATCACGCTGATCAGGTTGTCGGCATTGCGCTGCTCTTTGAGGGCGGCAATTTGCGAGTCTCGCTGCGGCGAGAAAACGGTCACCGTCTGGACGCCAGCGTCCTCAGGCGTAGCTGCCGCCGCGCCTTGAACTTGCGCATGAGCGGTGGACATAAGGCTGAAAGCCGATGCCCCGGCCATCAGGGCCAAGGTGTGACGCGATGATAATCCGAACATAGTGCCCCCACATTTCAAACGAATGTTGCGGCGCTTTTAGAACGATTGTTTATTATTTTTTGAACGTTTGCATTAAACTTATATGTCGGTTCCATGTGCTTTTTATAATGCCCAAAGGCTCTGGCTATTATGCATGAAGGCTCTGGGCAGATACGCGGCTGCGATGTAGACAGTCGCTCCGCTCTTTGTTGCGTCAGGAGTTGCGTAAATGCCTCGGTCGGCTGGATCCCGTCCCCACAATACAGCGGGACCCGTTATATCTCCACAAGATGCGCCGAGCCTCGCCGCCCGTGACCGCGTCGCCGATCGCCTGGTTGACGCCACAACAACCGCCTGGACCCTTCAGGGCAGGTCCGCCCTCAGCGCACGAAAACTCAGCAGCGCGGCGGGCGCCCAAGCCTCGCAGATCAACTACTATTTTGGCAATTTCGAACAGTTGTTATGTGCCGCGCAGGAGCGCGCCCTGACGGAAGCTCAACCGATTTTGGATGATCTTTTGACGGGCCTGCCGCAACTGACGGCCCCCTCCCCCGCAACCCTTGGCGCGGTGCTGGCTGCCGTCATTCAACACTGGTGTAACCAGTCGGTCCTGAGCGCCATGTGGATCGAGGCGCAGATGGCAGAGGGGCGGTCCGAGGCCCTGGGGGCGGTCGCCGCACGATGGCAAGCCTTGTGGACCGCATTCTGGGCCAGGGCCGCCGATCGCCTGGGCGCCCCGGAAGCGGCCGATTTACTCCGCCCCTTCTTTTATGGCGAGGCCCTGCTGCACCGGATCCGGGCTGAGCCGATTTTGGATCAGGCCGCCCTGACTGAATCCTGCATCAATTTTGCCAGCTTGCTACAGACGGGCCGCTCGGGCCCCGCCCCCCTGCGCGATCAGCTGCGTGACGCCACCCGAGTCCAGACCATCGGCTTTACCCCGGGCTCTGTTCCCGACCAGATCGCCCGTGCGGCGGCGCGTCTGGTGGGCGAAGCGGGTGCTGCAGCCGTCACCCACAGGGCAGTCGCGGCGGCCGCGGGGCTCAATCTTGGGGCAGTGACCTATCACATGGGCAGCAGCGAAGACCTGCTCCAAGCGGCCTGGGCCCGCATCTATCTTGATCTGGCCGGCCCTCACCTGCCTGATGTTACTCCAACGGTTCAGCAGCGCGCATCCGCTGACGCCCGAACCCGTTTTGTCGAAGGGCTCGTGCGCTTTTCCCTCGACCCCAACCAGACCCCGGGCATGCTCGCCATGGAAGATCTGTTGTCTGCGGCGGCCCGTGACCCGGCCTTGGCGCGCCTCGGGGCCCATATCCGCTATACCCGAGGCCAGACCACGATCCACAGCCTGTCGCGTCTTGGTACGCCTGAGCGGCCTCTCACCTCGGCGGATGCCGCCCTTGTTTCGATCTGGACCCAAGGCCTGCAACGCGATGTGCGCGGTCTGTCACCCGACCCACGCGCCGAGGCTGTCCGTAAAGCGGCTGAAGCCTTGCTGGAGCGGTTGGGCGGGTAACATCACGCCGAGACGTCCACTTCGTCTTATCGTTGTGGTGCGACAGCCCTTGGGTTAGGTTACAGCATGGAAACCGCCTGGGGGGCGCGGCGTGCTGGGATTTCGCTATTCATGGGGTCGGCTCCGGCTGGGGGCGGAATGACACTCTAAGCCGTTGCTTCCTTGGGCCAGAGATATTCGCCGGTCAGTAATATGTGTGCCCAACCCAGCGGAGAGATATGCGCCAGAAGTTCG
>JBKBWB010000152.1:0-5549 GCA_046289215.1 Asticcacaulis sp.
GCCGGGACCTGACAAGATCCCGAACCGGGTCAGGCGAGGGGACGCGTGCCGGTCATCATATAGTTGATGGTGGTATCTGACGACAAAGACCACTGGTCGCTCAAGGGGTTGTAGCTGACCCCGAATGGACCTTGAAGGGCGAGGCCGCTGTCCCGCAGGAAGCCAGAAATCTCTTCGGGCTTAAGGAATTTACGCCAGTCGTGGGTGCCGGCCGGAAGCCAGCGCAGGACATATTCCGCCCCCACAATCGCCAGGGCAAAGGCCTTGGTCGTGCGGTTGAGCGTGGCCACCACCAACAGGCCGCCGGGGGCGACCAGTCGGGCACAGGTCTGGAGGAAACGCTCTGGGTCCGCCACATGCTCGATCACTTCGAGGCTTAAGACCACGTCGAACAGGGGCCCGCCTTCGGCCTCGATCTGTTCGACCGTCTGGTTGCGATAGGTGACATCAAGGCCGGTTTCGTGGGCGTGCTGACGGGCGGTGCCGATGTTCTTTTCCGACGCGTCGATCCCGGTGACGTCAAAGCCGAGGCGGGCCATGGGCTCGCTCATCAGCCCGCCGCCGCAGCCGACATCCAGCAGGCGCAGGCCTGCAAACGGCGCACGGCTGTCAGCGTCCCGGTCAAACTGGCGCGCGGCCGTATCGCGGACAAAGCGCACCCGGGTCGGGTTGAACTTGTGTAAGGGCGCAAAAGCCCCCTTGGGATCCCACCATTTGGCGGCCAGAGCCGAAAACCGCGCCACTTCCTCGGCGTCGATGCTGAAGCCTTCAGCCGCCTTTTGCCCGGCGAGGGGGGCCGGATCCGCATCGGGACGGGGAGCGGGCTCGGACATTTTCACAGTCTCCGGATCAATGTTGCGTTGCGGCAGGGGTCAGACCCCGTTAAGTACAGCGATTTCAAGCACCGAAACAAGGTGAACTCAGGATCATCGGGGCGTAACGAACACCTGTTCAATTTACGGATCCCGGTCTGGACCAGATCCCTGTTGGCCCGCAAGGGAACGGGTTGGCACAGGCCAATTGAGAGAAAAGAGAGGGTCATGACGCGGTTAGTGATGAAGTTCGGCGGCACATCGATGGCCGATCTGGAACGCATCCGCCGTGCGGCACGTCTGGTCGCGGCGGAATATGACGCCGGTCACAAGGTGGCCGTGGTGGTGTCGGCCATGGCGGGGAAAACCAACGAGCTTGTGGCCTGGACCGATGGCGCGGGGGCTGGCACCGGTCAGGGCCAGCTCAGCGACGACGAATATGATGTGGTCGTGGCGTCGGGTGAGCAGGTGACGGCGGGGCTGTTGGCCCAGACCCTTCGCAATATTGGATATAAGGCGTCGAGCCTGATGGGCTGGCAGATCCCGATCCTGACCTGTGACACCCACGGCAAGGCCCGCATTGAGGACATCCCGCCAGAAAAGATCAGCGGACTGATGGACAGCGGCGAAATCATTGTTGTGCCGGGCTTTCAGGGCGTCACCCGTGACGGGCGCATCACCACCCTTGGACGGGGCGGGTCCGATACCTCGGCCGTGGCCGTGGCGGCGGCGGTCAAGGCGGTGCGCTGTGACATCTATACGGACGTGGACGGGGTCTATACGACCGACCCACGGATCGAGTCCAAGGCCCGCCGGATCGGCAAGATCTCCTATGAGGAGATGCTGGAAATGGCCTCTCTGGGAGCCAAGGTGCTACAAACCCGCTCGGTCGAACTGGCAATGAGCTATCGCGTTCCGGTCCGGGTACTGTCATCCTTTGCTGAGCCCGGCGAACAGACATCCGCGGGCACCATTGTTTGCGACGAGGAGGAAATCTTGGAAAAGCGTATCGTATCCGGCGTCGCCTATAGCCGCGACGAAGCCAAAGTCACCCTTCTGGGCCTGCCCAACACTGTGGGCCGCACCTCGCGCATCTTTGCGCTGCTGTCCGAAGCGGCGGTGAATGTGGACATGATCGTCCAGTCCGAAGCCCGCAGCGGCGATGTGGTCAATCTCGTCTTTACGGTCGGACGCCGCGATGCCCAAAAGGCTGTGGCTGTCATGACCGCCGCCCAGGACGAGCTCGGCTTCGAGGAGCTGCGCGTCAACGAAGATGTCTCGAAGATCTCGATCGTCGGAGTCGGTATGCGCAGCCACACCGGCGTGGCCGAAACCATGTTCAAGGCGCTGGCCGACAAGGGCATCGGTATTCAGGTGATCTCGACCTCGGAAATCAAGATCAGCGTGCTGGTCGATTCGGCCTATACGGAGCTGGCCGTGCGGGCACTGCACGCCGCCTATGGCCTGGATCTGGCGGCATGAGCCGGGCTTGGGCAACCGGGGTTGTGGGGCTGGCTCTGTTGCTGGCCGTCGCACCGTCAAGAGCGGATGAGAGTCTGCGGCCGGTGATAGCGGGCGGTTACAGCGCCAGCGATCCCAAGAGCAAGGACGTGCGCAAGGCTGTTGCCGTCGCGCTTTCGCAAAAGGCGGCGCAGGACAAGGGCCGTTACAGCCTCGAAAAGGTCTATAGCGCCGAAACCCAGGTGGTGGCAGGGCTGAATTACCGTCTGTGCCTGCGTGTACGGGCCTATGCGGCGGGCCACCTGTGGCCGCAAACCCGCCATGTGGCGGCGGTGGTTTACCGTGACCTCAGCGACCAGTGGTCCTTGACGGACTGGCAGGTTGTGGCGGGCTGTTCGGGCGGGCGGTGAAGCGTCAGCGCTTCGCTGTCAGTTCCGACAGGGCGTCCAGATATTGACCAAAGGCTTTGCGCCCCGCGGGCGTAATGTGGACACGTGTCAGGGGTTTGCGGCCCTGGAAGCTTTTGGTGATTTCCACATAGCCAGCGTCCTCGAGCTTTCGAAGGTGAACGCTCAGATTGCCTTGGGTGGCGTCCAGCAAGTCTTTGAGCTCGGTAAAGTCCGCGACTTCTGCATCTGCCAGATAGGCCATGATGCCAAGGCGCAACCGCCCGTGAATGGCTTCGTCAAGCTTGCCGACGTCAAAACTGGCCACAGATCTTAAGCCTCTTTGGGCTGGCGATACATGATCCAGCCGGGCAGGGCCATGAGCAGAAACAAGGCCGCGGCCATAATGAGGATATAGAGATCAAGGTGCCGGAGGGTCAGTCCTGTCCCGAGAGCGCACAGGAACCAGCCCGCAGAGACGATGCCCAGCCATAGTTTGCGGCGGATCATGGCCGCAATATACCAGACCGAACCTTGCACGATGCACACCATAACAGCGTAGAGAAGCCAGTAGGTGAAGTTCTTCTCAGTGTAGCTGACGTAGGCCAAGACGATCAGCATAAACAGGTTGGTCAGTCCCGCAGATCCCCAGGCCGCTTCCAGGGCGCGTTGGGCCACGCCGCCCTTGGGTTTGTGGCGATCTTTGAACCCGATCCAGCCAATGGCCAGTAGCAGCAGCGCGGTTGGCGCAATCGTAATCCACAGGCCAAGGGCTTGAGGCACGAACCCCTTGAACTGGAGCCAGAACAAAAGGCACTGGGCGCCGTATAAACCCCCGGCAATGAGGAAGATCAAGCCGGTCCGTCTTTGCACGCGGGGCGCCTCGGACACCAGGGCCTTGAGGAACGCCAGATCGTTCGAGTCCGGGCCGGGGTCGCGCGCGTCGGTCATTTGGCGGATTCTCTGAGTGTTTTTTTGCGCTTACCGTTCAGCATTACACCGATGACGCTGTGTCGCACAAGTAAGGCATAGCTGGACAAGCCGACTAGGAACGTCAGCCAGACGATCAGGGCCCATTTCAGAATAGGGTTCATCGTCAAGTCAATAAAAGCCACTTGCAGCGCCATGACAACAGGAATGTGTATTATGTAAATCCAGTAGGATGCGTCCGACAGATAGCGAATGACTTGGCTGTTTTTGTTCAGGATCGCATGGCCTGCGCCAATGAGACCGAGGCTGAGCAGCCAGGCCGAGATAAAGTAAAGGGCGGTGTAAATGGGCTTGGATTGACCGGCAATCTTTTCAAACAGGGGCGTGGGGCCGACAAGGTAGAGGCAGATTGCCAATCCGATGGCCCCTTCGATCAGGAGGGTTCCGCTCCAATTGCCGAGGCTTTTGAGCAAATCCGGTTGACGATGCAACATCCAGCCAAAACCAAAGGCCGTTCCAAAGCCGACAAGTGCGGCGAGATTGGGAACAAGGCCCGTATCGGGTGTTTTAATGCCAAACCAATACATCCAGTCCGGTGTCAAAGCGGTCGTCAGGATGACCGGGATCGCAAACAGTAGGGCCGCAAACCCGAGCTTGATGGACAGGCGCATCAGACCGTCGACCAAGGCAGCGGCGGGCCGGGTCACGTAACGCAGGATCAGGGCCACAGGGTAAAGCAGGAGCAGGACGTAGAGGAACCACAGGTGCGTCAAGGGCAGGGTTTCCAAAGTCGGCGGCGGGGGCGCAGGTGGCGCGACCCCCCCATTGGCCGCAGTCAAGCGGGCTCCCACCCCAATCAGCACCGCAATGATCCCCATCAGAACCAGCGGCCAGAACACGCCTAAGGGCAGGGCAATGCGTGAGAGACGGTTTTTCACAAAGCCCAGGACACCCCGGTTTTCGATCAGCAGACGACCAAAGAACCCTGCCAAAATAAAGAACAGCGTCATCCGAAACGCGTGGATGACATAAAACGTCACCGCTAGGGCGGGGGACGTCTCTGTCTCCTTAAGGATCCAGATCTGGGGCTCGATAAAGCTCATCGCGGCATGGAGCGCGAGGCCCAACAAAAGCGCAAAGGCCCGCACGGCATCAAGGCCATAGTAGCGGACGGGGGCGGCGGTCTCGGTCGCAGTCATGGGCATGTCCCGGCAAGGGGGGGCGGGTTGGAAGCTCAGCATATGCCAACAAGTTTGTTTTTCAAACAAGTTTTTTAAAGGGGGTTCCTTCGGTCACGTGTCGACTGTTGGGCTGGGGGGGGTGTTGTAAAATGCCTATAAAATACAATTACTTGTGAGGGGTGCGGGTGGGTCCTAAGTCCCCTCGGTTCGCACAGTCACGAACACTTCGTTTTCGATCACCCACTGGCCGATGACCTTTTTCCAGGTGGCCAGATAGGGGCCACTGAGGGTCAGGGACCCGTTTCGCAGCGGGAGGGCGGGCTTCCATGTGCCGGTCCATGTGCCGTGTTCGGCGGCGCGTTCGCCATCGTCGGCGATCTCGACCCGGCTGGTTTCGCGCAAAAAGGCCTCAAAGCCCGGTTCGGTAAACTGGATCTCAAACGCGCGAATGATGGCATTGGCCCCGCTGATCGGGCTGCCGTCTCCGGCGATCACCAGCGCGTCGGGGGTGAAAAATGGCTTCAGCCGCCCGGCATCGCGGCCCTTGATCAGCTTGTTGGTCAGCTTGCGCCGGGCGCGGATGGCGTTCTCGGACGCCAGGGCGTCGGCGCGGGCAGGGGCGGTCAGCTCGGTCATGAGACTCATAAAGCGCCTCGCGGTCTCAAGGGCAAGAGTGGCCACTGTGCCTTGTCCCGGCACTCGCGTCAAAGGGGTGTGTTTTCCCATGCGTGTGGGCTAGGGGTGTGGGTGGTTTAATGTTGATAGGGTGGGGTGTGTCG
>JBKBWB010000153.1:0-5547 GCA_046289215.1 Asticcacaulis sp.
TCGAATGGGCCACCCCCGCAACTTGCAGCGAAAACCGCAAGTGATTGAGGCTCATTTCGCGGTAATAACCCTGCACATAATCCGTGCCGGTCACATAGCCTTCAGACCACATCGGCGACCCTTCCCAGTTATGGTTAACGCCGGGAAAGGTCGCAGGGAATGGTTAAGGGAGCGTTCAGACCTGAAGATCTGCGTTGCGCGAACCTTAAACTTCGCCGAGGGTCGCCCGCAGCATCCAGGCGTGCTTTTCGTGAGCATCAAGGCGGCGGGTGCACAGATCCGCCGTCACGGCATCCCCAGCCTCATTGGCCGCGTCAAGCACCGCACGCAGCGTGGCGATCACCGTTTCCTGATCGTCTTTTAGCGTCGCCACAATGGCCTCGGCCGCACTGGCCGGATCCCCGTCACGGATGCTGGTCAGATTGCCATAGGCGGCACCGCTTTGTGGTGCCAGTTCCCCCAGCGCCCGGATCCGCTCGGCGATTTCATCCAGAGCCGTCCACATCTCGTTGTACTGGTCCGAAAACAGCTGGTGCAGGCTCTGAAAGGCTAGACCTCGCACGTTCCAGTGGAAGCCGTGAGTCTTCTGATAGGTGGCGTAGGTATCGGCTAGCACCTTGCTCAGGCCTTCGGCCAGGGCCTGGCGGGTTTCCGTCGTCAGCCCGGTATTGATCCGCGTGGTCATGAGCACCTCCTTGATTGCAGTCTCACTAATAGATAGGCCGATTTGCTTGTCCGTCCATGACGCAGGACAGTGTGTCGCGGGATTATCTGTCGTGATCGAAGCCCATCATTCCCATACCGGCTCATCTGTCACAATTCGTGATCGCCCGATGCGGTAAATCGTCTTGTGTGATTGGCCCATTGTCCTATTTTGAGCGTAGTTATGCTCAGACATAGCAAAAGGGGAGCCGGACCATCCGTGTCCGGCGTTTTTAAGCGCCCCTATTTGCTCACAATGAGCATAAGGGAGAACATCATGGACGACGCCCTGAACCTGTCACGCTCGGCTTCTAACGCCACCTCGGTGGATTTAAGCTTTACCTCCGCAGTCGAGGCAGAAACCGCTGCTATTTGGGAGCGGCTCAAGGGCAAGGTGCCCTTGATCGAATGGCAGCTGCAGGCCCCGCTCATTGCGGCAATCAACCGGTTGAAGCGCGAGAAGAATGCAGTCATCCTTGCGCACAATTATATGACGCCCGAGATTTTCCACGGGGTCGGCGACTATGTAGGCGACTCCCTTGGACTCGCCCGCGAAGCGGCCCGGTCCGATGCCCAGATCATCGTCCAGGGCGGCGTGCACTTCATGGCCGAAACCTCCAAGATCCTCGCCCCGGAAAAGACGGTGCTGATCCCGGATCTGCGGGCGGGCTGTTCGCTGGCCTCGTCGATCACCGGCGCGGATGTGCGACTGATGAAAACCCGCTATCCGGGCCTGCCGGTCGTGACCTATGTCAATACCACGGCGGACGTGAAGGCCGAGACCGACATCTGTTGCACCAGCGCCAATGCCGTACAGGTGGTCGAATGGGCGGCCCGCGAATGGGGCGTGGACCGGGTAATTCTGATCCCTGACGAGTTCTTGGCCCGCAATGTCGCCCGTCAGACCGACATCGGCATCATCACCTGGAAGGGTCATTGCGAAGTCCACGAGCAGTTCACCGCCCAGGACATAGCCGATGTCCGCCAGGCTCACCCCGACGCGGTGGTGCTGGCGCACCCGGAATGCCCGCCGGATGTGATTGCCGCCTCGGATTTCACCGGTTCAACCACAGCCATGGGCGATTATATCGTCAAGAATAAGCCCAAGCGCGTAGTGCTGATCACCGAGTGCTCTATGGCCGACAATGTGGCGTCGGATGCGGAGGGGGTCGAGTTTCTCCGTCCCTGTAACCTTTGCCCGCACATGAAGCGCATCACCCTGAACGGGATCTACGCGGCGCTTCAAAACCATCAGTACGAAGTCACCGTGCCAGAAGACGTGATCGAAAAGGCACGCCTCGCGGTCCAGCGCATGATCGACCTGCCGCCGCCGGTGGCCCCGGCCCGCTATGACATGGTCAAGGCCCGCCACCACGTCGATGTGGAGCTCATCTGACATGCCCCGCGCGCCCTCGCCGCTTAAGCCCCCGTCCCTGTTGCAGACGGAGACCCTGACCGGGCCGCTGATTATCGGAGCCGGCCTTGCGGGACTGTCGGCGGCCCTTGCCGCGGCCCCTGTTCCGGTCACGGTGATCGTTCCGGAGACCTTGGGCGAGCACTGTTCGTCCGCCTGGGCTCAGGGGGGATTGGCCGCGGCCCTGTCGGCCTATGACAGCCCTGAGGCCCACGCCGCCGATACGGTGGCCGCCGGTGCAGGCCTCGTCGAGCCGGACATGGCCCTGGCCTTGACGCGAACCGGGCGCGAGACCGTCGAAGGGCTGGCGGCCCTTGGCGCTCCGTTTGACCGTGACGCGGACGGCGGTTTTGCCCTGTCGCGCGAAGCCGCTCACTCCCTGGCCCGGGTTGCTAGGGTCGGTGGCGACCAGGCGGGCAAGGAAATCCTGCGAGCTGTCATCGCCGCCGTGCGCGCCTCGCCGCACATCCGGGTGCTGGAACACAGCCGTGCGCGCCACTTGTTGACCGGACCGGACGGGCGTGTCACCGGGGCCGTCATTGACCGCGAGGGCACACATTTGGCCCTACTGGCCCCGGCGGTGATCCTCGCCACAGGCGGGATTGGCGGGCTTTATGCCATGACCACCAATCCTGCGGCCCTGACCGGTGACGGACTGGCGCTGGCAGCTTTAGCGGGGGCGGAAATCCTCGACCCCGAGTTTGTCCAGTTTCACCCCACGGCCATGGATGTGGGCCTTGACCCCGCCCCGCTGGCGACCGAAGCCCTGCGTGGCGACGGGGCGGTGCTGATCGACGCTAAGGGGGTGCGCTTTGCCCTTGAGGATCATCCCGACGGCGAGCTGGCCCCGCGCGACATCGTCGCCCGCGCCGTCTTCAAGGCCGCAACCTCGGGCCGGGGGGCGTTTCTTGATGCCCGGACCGCTGTGGGTGAGCATTTCCCCGAAGCCTTTCCGGCCGTGTTCGCGGCCTGTCTGCGCGCCGGGATCGACCCGCGCGTCCAGCCGATCCCGGTCGCGCCCGCCGAGCACTATCACATGGGCGGGATCCGCGCCGATACCGAAGGCCGCACCAGCGTACCAGGGCTCTATGCCATCGGCGAGTGCGCCGCGACGGGCGTTCACGGGGCCAATCGTTTGGCGTCCAACAGTCTGCTTGAAGCGGCAGCCTTTGGGGCCCGCTCAGGCCGTGCGGCGGCGCAAGAGACCGCTGCCCCGGCCCATCCGGGGCGGATTCCCTGCCCCGCCCTGACGCCGGACCTGCCCCATGCAGCGCTGCAAACCCTGCGCCGCACCCTCAGCCACAAGGCCGGTGTGGTTCGCGATAGCGAAGGCCTGCGCGAGGCTCTGGCGATGGTCGAGGCCCTGGAACAGCACCATGGCCTGGCCCTGCCGCTGATCACGGCCCGGTTTATCCTGACGGGGGCGTTGAACCGCTGCGAAACCCGAGGGGCGCATTTCCGCACGGATTTCCCAGAGACAGACGCAGACCCCCGCCATACCCGCTTGACCCTGGCGGATCTGACGACTTCATCCCTGCCGTCGGTCCTGATTGCAGCGGAATAACGAAACCGTTTAAAGGCGTTCCATGCTGAGCTTACCTGCCCTGCCCGACCTGTTGATCACCCCCGTGATCGAAGCGGCCTTGCGCGAAGATCTGGGCCGCGCCGGGGATGTCACCGGCCTCGCCTGTATCCCGCCCGAGGCCCGCATGGAAGCGGCATTCATCGCCCGCGAGGCCGGGGTGCTGGCCGGCGCAGCCTGTATCCGCCTGACCGTCCTCAGCCTCGATCCCAAGGCCGAGGTCCGGTTTTTCAAGGCCGATGGTGAGGCTCTCTCGCCCGGCGATGTGATCGCGACGATCGCGGGAAATGCCCGGGCGTTGTTATCCGCCGAGCGGGTGGCGCTGAACCTCGTGTCACACCTCAGCGGCGTGGCCACCCTGACCCGGCGTTATGTCGAGGCTGTGGCCGGGACCCGCGCGCGCATTGCCGCCACCCGCAAGACCTTGCCGGGCCTGAGAGCCCTTCAGAAATACGCTGTGCGCTGTGGCGGGGGCGATGCCCACCGCTATGGGCTCGACGATGCCATCCTGATCAAGGACAACCACATTGCTGTGTGCGGCGGCGTCGAAGCCGCCTTACGGCACGCACGTGCCGTCGCGGGACACCTGATGAAAGTCGAGATCGAGGTCGATAGGCTCGACCAGTTCGAGGCCGTCTTGCCGTTCCGCCCGGATGTGATCATGCTGGATAACTTTGCGCTGGCGGATTTACGCACAGCGGTGGACCGTCTCGATGCCTTTGGTCGGGGCTCGATCGTGCTTGAGGCCTCAGGCGGGGTGAACCTTGAAACCGTGGGGGCGATCGCGGCCACCGGGGTCGACGTGATCTCGGTCGGGGCCCTCACCCATTCGGTTAAGGTGTTCGACATTGGGCTGGATGCAGGCCTTCCGGCCTGATGCCGACGTCCATCTCCACATAGAAAAACCGCCGCCCCCGAAGCCGGAGACGGCGGTTTCATTCTTCAATCCGGACCGGATCAGGCGGCGGGCTTTTCACCCTCTGCCGGGGCGGCTTTCGGCTTGGCGCGCACGATCCCGGCCTTCTCGCCCGGCTTCATGAACTTGACCAGCATGCGCTGACCGATCAACAGCCTGTCACCGTTGTCCACGACAACCACGACCTCAACCACGCGGTCATCGGCACGTTCGGACGGATCATCCGACTGCAGCTTACGGGCCCCGAACACGGGGGCGATGCGCTTAACCCGGCCCACATAGACCTTGGTTTGCTCATTCTCCGACATGACTTCGACTTCCTGGCCGATGATCACGTCCTTGATAGCATCTTCCGGGATTTCGGCGCGGACGATGCGCTCGGTCTTGGGCTCAAGATCGAACATGTTCGACACGTTCAGGGTCGAGGCCCCGGCCCCCGGGTTGGCGTAACGGCGGACGATCTTGCCGTCCACCGGCGCGCGGATCACAGTCTGTTCGAGGTTATATTCGGCCTCAGCCAGTGCGGCGCGGGCCGTGGTCACGGCCGCTTGCTGGTTGGCTAACTGCGCATCTGCTTCGCGCAAACGATCCTTGGCCTGATCGAGACGCTGACCGGCAACATAGTTGTCTTTCAGGCTTTCCAGACGCGACAGTTCCCGTCGGGCGCTGTCGATCTGGACGCGGTTGAGGCTAAGGGCGGCCTCGGCTTGCTGAACGCGGGCGCGGGCCGAGGCTACGGCCAGACGCGGATCGTCGTCTTCCTGGCGGGCCAGGATTTGGCCAGCCGTGACCAGATCGCCTTCCTGCACAAGCACTTGCTTGATGATCCCGGCGCGGCGGGCGGCCACGGGGATGATGCCGCCTTCGACATCGACCTTACCGTTGGCAATGGCGGCATAGGGCGACGGCGGGGCCTTGACCTCTTCCTTTTTC
>JBKBWB010000154.1:0-5541 GCA_046289215.1 Asticcacaulis sp.
CTTGGGGGCCGGAAGCCGGGTGACAATGGCCTCAAGTACATCTTCGATCCCGAGCCCGGACTTGGCCGAACAGGCTACGGCTTCAGAGGCGTCAATCCCGATCACGTCCTCGATCTGGGCACGGACGCGCTCCGGATCCGCGGCGGGCAAGTCGATCTTGTTGAGGACCGGCACAATCTCGTGGTTGTTGTCGATGGCCTGATAGACATTGGCGAGGGTCTGGGCCTCAACGCCCTGGGAGGCGTCCACCACCAGGATCGACCCTTCGCAGGCGGCTAGTGAGCGCGACACCTCATAGGCAAAGTCCACATGCCCGGGCGTGTCCATCAGGTTCAGCACATAGGTTTCGCCGTCACGGGCTTTATAGTGCAGGCGGACCGTCTGGGCTTTGATGGTGATCCCGCGCTCGCGCTCGATCTCCATATTGTCCAGAACCTGTTCCTTCATCTCCCGTGCGGTCAGGCCGCCCGTGAACTGGATCAACCGGTCCGACAGGGTCGACTTGCCGTGATCGATGTGGGCGACGATGGAAAAATTGCGGATGCGTGACAACGGTGTGCTCATAGCTCCGCGCATAGATCAAAATGCGTCCAAAATGAACGGTCATTCGTGCGTCACCTCAAAAAAACGCCGGATCGATTGGGTTTCGATCTGACGCAAACCTGTGGCGAATGTTCAGGCTGGAGACAGTTTCGCTTTGCTAGGGTGCCTCCGTGTTGGCCATCACGTCTAAGATGGCCTCAGTTCGGCCTTAGTTTCGGTCGGGCTTTGCTGTAACCTTAATTATTGATTCGCCGGTTCCGTTTCGGGAACGTCAAGTCGGGAGTGTCGCCATGGATCGTCGCAAACTTGTACTCACAGGGCTGGCGGCAGCTTCAACGCCATCTTTGATCGGCGCGAGCTCGGCCTGGGCCCAGGACACCGGGACGACCCCGTCTACAAATCCGGCTGAAAAAGGTCCAAGCTACTCACGCGATGAAATCGTGGCGGCCGGTTCGAATTTCCTGGGCGTTACGGCCGAAGCGCTTGGCGCGGCGATCGAACGGATCTTCGCCGACCAGGGCGATCGCCCCACAGCCTATATTGCTGGTGAAGAGGCGTCTGGGGCGTTTGCCGTGGGATTGCGCTATGGCAAGGGCCTCCTCTACATGAAAAATGAAAACGCCCCAAAGACTGTGTATTGGCAGGGGCCCAGCGTCGGATGGGACTTTGGCGGCAATGCCTCTCGTGTCTTTACCCTCGTCTATAACCTTCACTATGCCGACATGATCTATCGCCGCTATCCGGGCGTCGAAGGCTCGGCCTATTTGGTGGGCGGTCTCGGGGTGAACTATCAGCGCGCTGAGGACATCACCTTGTCGCCGGTCCGCGCCGGGGTTGGCATCCGTCTTGGGGCCAATGTGGGCTGGCTTTCGTACTCGAAAAAGCGAAATATTCTGCCGCTTTGATGTGTCAATCCGCCACGCCTGACTCGGGTTATCTGATTTAAGCGGTTTTAAACCTAAAAGTGCCAGTCTGTGAAAAAGTCATGGAGACTGGTCTATGTTTGGACGTGCCGTTTCGGCTTACCGCGCAGAACTCGATGCCCTAGACAGTGTCTATGCGGTTATTGGTTTTGATTTGAATGGCAAGATCACGCGCGTAAACCAGAATTTTTTGAGTGCCATGGGCTATAGGGCCGATGACGTTCTTGGCCGTCATCACAGAATGTTTGTTTCTGATGATTATGGAAATAGCGCGGAGTATTCCGAATTCTGGCGCGCACTAAGATCGGGAAAGCCCCATACCGCGGCCTACTTGCGGTTCGGCAAGGGCGGGGTACCGGTCTATATTCGAGCGTGCTATCTCCCAATCAAGGGCAAGGATGGGGCCCTTGAGGGAGTCGTTAAATATGCTCTCGACATTACGAGCGAATGGGCTCGCATGCTTGATATGCAGAGCCAGATCGAGGCTATTGCCCGACATGATGCCGTGATCGAATTCGATCTCGATGCAAACATTGTCTATGCAAACGATGTGTTTCTTGGCTTGATGGGCTATGACCGGCAAGAAATTTTGGGACGCCCGCATCGGATTTTTGTCAATCAGGACTATGGTGCATCAGCAGACTATGATCGCTTTTGGGCGGCCTTACGCCGGGGAGAGGCCCAGTCGGGCGAGTTCTGTCGGCTGACGAAAGACGGTCGGCGAGTTTGGATTCACGCCTCTTACACGCCGATCCTGGATCTGGCCGGCAAGCCCTATAAAGTTGTGAAATTTGCCCGTGATGTGACCGAGATGGTCGAAAATCGGCAGCTCAAGGCTGAGTACAGCCGCAGCATTCATAACCATCTGGAGCATATTGTCGGGGCTATTCATGCGGCATCTGACATGTCGGGTAAAGCTCATCATGCTACGGTTGAGGCTCAATCCATTGTCAGCACCTTGGCAAATGCATCGGATAGTTTGAATGCCAGTGTCCAGACAATATCGGGCAATATGTCTCATGCGCGATCAGAACTGGATACTGTCGTGCGAAATGCTTCTGTGGCGAATGAGCAGGCGGCTGCCCTGAGCCAATCCGCTATCGCAATGAACTCTGTAGTGGCCCTGATTCAAAGTATAGCCGGTCAGATCAATCTGCTGGCGCTGAACGCCACCATTGAATCGGCCCGTGCAGGAGAGGCCGGGCGTGGGTTTGCGGTTGTCGCCAGCGAGGTTAAGACACTTGCAACCCAGGCCTCTAGGGCGACAGAAACGATCAACAACGAGATCGCCCGCATTCAAAGCGTCTCAAGTGATGTCGCCGGTACCCTCGGCTCGATTTCCGGAGCTATGGGGTCAGTGCTTGCGAGTGTGAATGCTGTGTCCGAGGCCATGCAATCTCAATCTCAGATGGCTGAGGATATGACCGGTAATCTTCATAACGCCGCTGATGTGGTTCGAGAAATCAGCGAGAGTGTATCAATTGTTACAGACTCGGTTAGCGCAGTTAGTCAGGCTACGGACTCAGTCAAGGCTGAAGTTGATCAGTTGGTGGCCTGAAACTCGTCCTTATAGCGACTGTGATCCCCGGCAGGCCTTGCGGGCCTCAAGCCGGGCCGGGGTCAAGGCGTGATCCAGGCGACGCTTGTGCCGGTGGCTCGCGCCAACATAAGCGGGCGACGCCTGATAAGATGCCTCAGCTTCAGCCAGGCAGGTCGAAATGGCTTCGGATCGGTTCAAGGCCACCGGTGCGGTTGATGCGCAACCCGCGAAGGCGGTCGAGAGAGCCGCGATGAGCAAAGCCGTGACGGTTGTGCGTGTCATTTTGAATACCTGAGTTCTTGATGGGGCCGCCTTCGCAAGGCGCGTGCCAGTCGCTTTGCAAAACTGTGTCATTTGAAACACGTCAGATACGCTTTTGCCAGTCATTCTTAAGAGGGCTTGCGATTGACTGTCAGACTAATTAACTGACTGTCATCCCCGTTTTTTACAGGAATGACATAATGTCCTTTCGCGTTCCGTTGTCCCGCTCAATTCTCGTTCTGGCAGTTTCTGGTCTGGCGCTGCTCAGTGCCCCAGCGCTTGCCCGCACAGAAGGGCTGGCTGTTGTGACGGAAACGGAAGCGGCAACGCCAGAAATTCTGGTTTTGGGTCATGGACCGCAACGCTTGAAAGTGGCCGGTTCAAGTCACATCGTTGACTACACGGACCTGTCACGGTCACGGGTTCTTACGGTCAACGAAGCGTTGCGGCAGGTGCCCGGTATCTATGCCCGAGATGAAGAAGGTCTGGGTCTGCGTCCGAATATCGGGGTGCGCGGTCTTGCCCCCAGCCGATCCACCAAGGTGCTTCAGCTCGAAGATGGTCTGCCTCTGAGCTATGCCCCCTATACCGACAACGCCAGTTATTCGACCCCGCCGTTTCGTCGGTTTGTACGGATTGAAACCCTTAAGGGAGCCAGCCAGGTCCGATTTGGTCCTAATACCGTGGGCGGCGTCATCAACTTTATTACCCCGTCGGCCCCCGAGACCTTTGGCGGCGACGTCTTTGTCGCTGGCGGCAGCCGGGGCTATCAGGAACTGGATCTGAAGATCGGTGGTCCTGTCTTTGGTGATCTGCGCGCGATCGGGCATGCCAACAGCACCCGCTCGGACGGTGTTCGTGACAATACGACCCTCAAGACTTCGGATGTGTGGGGCAAGCTTGAAGGCAAGATTGCCGAAAACCATGCGATTTCGGTCCGCGTCGGTCATGCCACTGAGGACAGCCAACTGACCTATTCCGGACTTACGGCGGTGGAATATGCCGTAGATCCGCGCCAGAACCCGTTCCGCCATGACAGTTTCAAAATTAAACGGACGACGGCGGCCCTGACCCATAACTGGACCCTGTCTGACAGTCTGAGCCTCAAGACTGCGGCCTATAGCCTGTGGTTCGACCGTGACTGGTGGCGGCAATCTTCGAACTCGGCCCAGCGCCCGAACGACGCCAGCGATCCGACCTGTGGCGGCATGGCCAATCTCAACACCACCTGTGGCAACGAAGGGCGTCTGCGCGAATTTAACACCTATGGTCTTGAAACGCGCCTGACCTGGACTGGCTCGCTGCTGGGGGCCGAAACGGTGCTTGAAGCGGGTCTGCGTCATCAACGTGAACGCCAGAACCGCGTGCAGTTGAATGGTGATCGTCCGGACTCTCGCTCCAGCGGGACGTCGGTCAATGGCGGGCTGAAAGAACACAATCTGCGCTATGGCAAGGCCAATGCCGCCTTTGTCAGTGCAAGCCTGACTTGGGATCGCCTGACCCTGACCCCCGGTGTGCGTTTCGAGCAGGTGGACTATACCCGCACCAACCGCATGAATAACACGACGGGCAAGACCGACATTTCAGAGGTCATCCCGGGCTTGGGCTTTTCCTGGGCGGTCAATGACCAGGCCTATGTTTATGGCGGCGTTCATCGGGGCTTTGCACCGCCGCGTGCCGAAGACATCATCAGCGGTACAGGCGGTGTCGTCGATATCGACGCCGAAGAGAGCGTGAATTGGGAGCTTGGGTATCGCAGCGCGGTCACGCCAGGCCTGTTCTGGGACATCAATGCCTTCCGCATGGATTTCGACAACCAGGTCATTCCGGCCTCGGTCGCGGGGGGAGTCGGGGCGACCCTGACCAACGGCGGCAAGACCCGTCACCAGGGCGTGGAACTGGCGCTCAAGGGTTCGCTCAAGGATATGGGTGTGATTCAGGGGGATGACGTGTTCTTCCGCTCGGCCCTGACTTGGCTTCCCGAAGCGGAGTTTACAGGCACGCGCCGTTCGTCGGTCAGCGGTTTCAGCGCGGTCTCGGTCTCAGGCAATCGTCTGCCCTATGCGCCGGAATGGATGGCCTCTGCCGCCGTAGGCTATAGCTTCGGCACCCATACGGATGTCCAGCTTGAGGTCCAGCATACGGGCGAAATGTTCACTGATGATCTGAACACCGTTGCCCAAACCGCCGATGGACAACGCGGCCTGATCAAGACGGCCACGATCTGGAATGCCAGTCTCAATACGCGCCCGTTCGGCGACAAGACAGCCTTGT
>JBKBWB010000155.1:0-5511 GCA_046289215.1 Asticcacaulis sp.
CCGGATCGGTTTGGGGGTGGTGCAGGAGTTCATGGTGACCGTTCTTTCCTCAGATGCTCAGCCGGTTCAACCCAATGCCGTGATCACGGTCCAGGCACCGTCGGGCCAGCCGGTGCATATCGGGGGTGGTCGAACCCTCGCTCTGATCGCGGGGCCGTGCCAGATGGAAAGCCGCCAGCATGCGCTGGAAACCGCGTCAGCCCTCAAGGAGATCGCCGAGCGCCTGGGTGTCGGCCTCATCTATAAGACCTCGTTTGACAAGGCCAACCGCACCTCGGCCACGGCGGCGCGCGGGATGGGGATGAAAGCCGCCCTGCCGGTGTTTGCTGAAATCCGCGAGAGCCTGGGCCTGCCGACCCTGACCGATGTGCACGAAATCGATCATTGCGCGGCCGTGGCCGAGGCGATTGATGTGCTGCAAATCCCGGCCTTCCTCTGTCGCCAGACGGATCTGTTGCTGGCGGCGGCGCGTACGGGCCGGGCGATCAACGTCAAAAAAGGTCAGTTCCTCGCCCCTTGGGACATGAAAAACGTCATCGCCAAGATCAATGGTGCGGGCAATCCCAATGCCATGGCCTGCGAGCGCGGGGTCAGCTTCGGCTACAACACCCTTGTATCGGACATGCGCGCCTTGCCGATCATGGCCCAGATCGGTTGCCCGGTGGTGTTCGATGCCACCCACTCGGTCCAGCAGCCGGGCGGTCAGGGGACAAGCTCGGGCGGCCAGCGTGAATTCGTGCCGGTGCTGGCGCGCGCGGCGGTGGCCGTCGGGGTCGATGCGGTGTTTATGGAAACCCACCCGGATCCGGACAATGCCCCGTCGGATGGTCCCAACATGGTGCCGCTCTCAGAATTTGAAGCACTGGTGCGACAGCTTCTCGCCTTTGATGCCTTGGCCAAGGGACGCGCAGCCTGATGAGCGGCGGGGGGGCGGAACGACGGCCGCTCAGCGTGACCATGATCGCCTTCAACGAGGCGGACCGGATCGGGGCGGCGCTCGACGCCGTCCGCGCGATTGCGGATGATGTCCTCGTCGTCGACAGCGGCTCGACCGATGAGACCGTAGCGGTGGCCGAGGCCCATGGCGCGCGGGTCCTACATCGCGATTGGGAAGGCTACGGCCCGCAAAAGCGCTTTGCCGAGGCCGAGGCCCGTCACGACTGGATCCTCAATCTCGATGCCGACGAGGTTCTGACCCCCGAGCTGGCCGCTGAAATCCGCCATGTGCTCGATGCGCCTGAACCGGCCTTTCGCGGCTATCGGATCAATCTTCTGACCGTCTATCCGGGCGATCAACGTCCTCGGCTCTGGGCCAATGGGCACAATCAGATCCGCCTCTATGACCGCCGGGCCATGAGCTTTCGCACCAGCCTTGTCCACGATACGGTGGACGAAGCCGGTCAGCCCGTGGGCCAGATGCGTCATCCGGCCTATCATTTCTCGTTCCGGTCCATGGCCCATCTGCGGGCCAAACAGGACAGCTACACCACGCTCCAGGCCAAGGAGCTGAAGAAAAAGACCTGGGTGCTCTTGCTCCGCCTGCCGTTTGAATATCCGCTGATGTTCCTGCGTTACCTCTTGATCCGTACCCATATTACCGGCGGCTTCAAGGGGCTGGAGATCAGCCATATTGCCGCCAAGTACCGCACTTTGCGCCTGTGGAAGATCCTCAAGGCCAAGTCCGCATCCAAACAGGCTGAGCCCTCGGCCGGGACGGTGTCGGGTGGCTGATCGGGGTGTATCGCCGGACAAGCCCATCGGGCCGCTGCAACACGTCGTGTGGCGGATCGAGGCGGTGGGCTATGATCTGTTCACCTTCCTGGTGCGGCTATTGCCCACGGATACGGCCTCGGATTTTGGCGGCTGGCTGTTGAAGACCCTTGGCCCCTTGAGCCCCGCTCATCAGGTGGCCGCCCAAAACCTCAAGATCGCTTTTCCGGACAAGAATGAGGCCTGGCATACGCGGGTTTTGACGGCTCAATGGGAAGAACTGGGCCGGACCTTTGCGGAATTTCCGCTGATGGACAGGATCCTACCCTCCACGGGCCGGGTCGAGGTGATCAACGGGGAACGCCTGGCCGAGATCCGCGACAGTGGCACGCCGGTGGTATTTATCTCGGGGCACTTTTCCAATTGGGAAGTGATGCCCGCCGCGATTGTCGATTCTGGCGTCACCTGTCTGATGACCTATCGGGCGGCGAATAACCCCTATGTCGATGCGCGGATCAAGGCGGGCCGGTTCCGCTATGGCGTGCGCCTGTTCGGGCCCAAGGGCGGGGACGGGGCCAAGGAACTGCTAAGCGTCATGGCCCGGGGCGAGTCCGTCGCCTTAATGAACGACCAGAAATTCAACACCGGCATTGCCACCCCGTTCTTTGGCTCCGAGGTGTTTACCGCCCCCGGACCGACGCGACTGGCCCACCGGTTCGGGACCGTGCTCCAGCCCATGTCGGTCGAGCGTGTGCACAAGGCCCGCTTCCGCGCGATCGTTCATCCGCCCATTCTCGTGGACAAGACGGGGGATCGGAACCACGATATTGCCACAACTGTCTGCAAGATTTCCGCCTTCATCGAAGCGCGGGTCCGGGCGCGGCCCGAGGAGTGGTTCTGGGTGCATAAACGCTGGCCAAAAGAGCTCTACAAGCGTCGCCGTCGCAAAGGCCGTCCGGATCCCGAGGCCTCGGCATGAGTGACGCTGCGCCAGACCTGCAAAGCATCGCGGGGGCAAAACCGCGCTTTTGCCTGAAGCGGTGTCTGCTCTGGGGCGGGCTGGGGGTGCTGGCGCTGCTGGTCACGGCTGTCATCGTGTTTCGCGATGCGATCCTCAGTCACGGTCTCGATCCCAAGGTGCCGTTCCAGACCTACCAGCCGTCAACGGCCCCGGATTATCGCAACGCACGGGCCTGGGCCCGGATCCCGGATAATCCGCATCTTTGGAGCGCTGCCGATCCAGCCGTCGATGTGTTCTTTGTCCACCCGACCACCTATGACGGCGGGCGACATTGGAATGCGCCCTATGATGACAAGGCAACGCAGCGGATCCTTGAGGCCCGCATCCTGCCCAACTATTCCGGCCCCTTTACCCGCAGCGGACGGGTGTTTGCGCCTCATTACCGTCAGGCCTCGCTCTACAGCAACCTGACCCTGCGCGAAGATGCCCGGGACTCCCGCCGCTTTGCCTATGGCGATGTGCGTCAGGCGTTTCTGACCTGGCTTCAGGCCTATAACAGCGGACGGCCCTTTGTGCTGGTTGGGATCGAGCAGGGCGGTTTACACGCCGCACGGCTGCTGCGCGATGAGGTGGCGGTGCGTCCGGATCTGAAGGCGCGGATGGTGGCGGCCTACATCATCGGGGCCCCATTGCGCCGACATGATTTCAATGCCGCGACCAGCATTCCCACCTGTCAGGCCCGTTCCGAAGCCGGGTGCCTCGTGGCCTATGCGCCGGTTCAGGTTACCAGTTTGCCCCGGACCGATCATCAGAAGCCCTCGTCCGAAGGCGGTGAAAAGTCGGTGCCCAAGCCCTCCAAGGCGCTTTACTGGCAACCCGACGCTTCGCTCGAACCTATCGGCACCCAGCCTCGCGTCTGCGTCAATCCGGTCCTAGGGCGTGAAACGTCGGATCTGGCTCCGGAGCGTTTGCACCTTGGCGGGGCGAATGCCACCGGTCTGGAAGCGGGCGACCGACCGGCGTTTTTGTCGCGACAGGTTAGTGTGGCCTGTGTGGACGGCGACCTGAATTACAGCCGTCCAGCATCGGGATCGTTACTTCATAAAGGGTCTTTGCTAGATAAGAAAAAAGTCCCGAACTTCAATATCTTTTACGGAAATCTTGAGGCGGATTTTGAAGCCCGAATTGCCGCATGGGCGGCCCAGCCCGGGGCGCATTTGCCGGGGCCAACGCGGGGCCAGATCATTGTCCGTGACGCCCCGATCCATCGCATCGACTGAGCTCACCGCCGACTTATTCCGCGACCGGCCAGTCAAACAGATGCACGAGCTGATTGAGAGCCTTGGCACGCGGACTGTCCGGGGCCGGAGGCTTGCGCAGGATTAAACCGGCATCGCGGGCGGCAATGCTCAACAGGTCCCCATGGGCCAAGGGATCCGCAAACTGATAGGCGGGAAAGCCGGATTGCTTCAGGCCGAGCAAATCGCCTTCGCCCCTTAGCTGCCAGTCCCGTTCGGCAATGACAAAGCCGTCCTCAGTGTCACGCAGCACCTCAAGACGCGCCCGACCGGCCTTGGACAGGGGCGTTCCGTAAAGCAGGATACAGGCACTTTCGCCGCCGCCACGTCCCACCCGTCCGCGCAACTGGTGCAGCTGGGCCAAACCGAAGCGCTCGGCGTGTTCAATCACCATGATGGTGGCATTGGGCACATCCACGCCCACCTCGACCACCGTGGTGGCGCAAAGGACGGCGATCTCGCCCCGGGAAAAGGCCTGCATGGTGGCCTCTTTTTCGGCGGGTGGGCGCTGGCCGTGGACCAGCCCCACCGGCAAGCCCAGCGCACCGGACAGATCATGCACCCGGGCCTCGGCGGCGGCCAAATCCAGCTCTTCGGTCTCATTGACCAGCGGACAGATCCAATAGGCCTGGGTGCCCTTGGCAATCGCCTGTTTCAGGCGCGCCACCACCGCCCCAATGCGATCGAGCGGCAAGACCGCGGTCGTCACCGGCTGGCGGCCCGGCGGCTTTTCATCGAGGCTCGACAGGTGCAGGTCCCCGTATTGGGTCAGGGCCAGAGAGCGCGGGATCGGCGTGGCCGACAGGCTGAGCACATGCACGCTCTCACCCTTGTCACAGAGGCGTTGGCGTTCGCGCACCCCGAACCGGTGTTGTTCGTCGATCACCGCCAGCCCCAGCCGGTGATAGATCACGTCGTCCTGAAACACCGCATGGGTGCCAAACACCAGCCGCGTTGTGCCATCGGCAATCGCCTCCAGCTTTTGCGCCCGGCCCTTGCCCTTGTCGCGGCCAGTCAGCAGGGCGCAGGCCACCCCCAGGGGCTCAAGCTGGGCCGATAGGCGCTCATAATGCTGCCGCGCGAGGATTTCGGTTGGCGCCATCAGCACGGCTTGCGCACCCGCTCCGGCCACATCCAACATCGCCAGAGCCGCCACCACCGTCTTGCCCGATCCTACATCGCCCTGAACCAGCCGGTTCATCCGCAGGCCCGAGCTCATATCGGCGCGGATCTCGGCCAGGGTGCGAGCCTGTGCGTTTGTGAGCGACCAGGGAAGGGCCTGTTTGAAGGCAGCACTCAAGGGGCCGGGGCCATAGGCGGTCGAGGGCTGGCTCTGGCGCGTTCGTCGGTGGCTTTGCAGGGCGATTTGGTGGGCCAGTAGCTCATCATAGGCGAGGCGCTGGCGGGCCGGGGTCTCGGGCAAGAGGTCTGCGTCCGCCTCAGGATGATGCAGCGCGACGAGCGCCGTGCGCCAATCGGGCCAGCCGCGCGTCTGGATCAGGCCGGGGTCGGCCCATTCGTTCAAGTGGGGCAACAGATCCA
>JBKBWB010000156.1:0-5480 GCA_046289215.1 Asticcacaulis sp.
ATCAGGCAGATCGCTTGGGCGGCCAGCCCTTCGCCGCGCCCGGTAAAGCCCATTTTCTCGGTGGTGGTCGCCTTGACGCTGACGGCATCGGGGGCAAGGCCCAGAAGCTCGCACAGGCGCTGGCGCATGGCGTCGCGGTGCGGCTTGATCTTGGGCTGTTCGCAGATCAAGGTCACGTCCACATTGATGATCGCCCCACCCACAGCACGCACCCTTGCAGCGGCCCAGAGCAGGAACTGGTCGGACGATGCGCCTTTCCACTTGGGATCGGTGGGGGGGAAATGATCACCGATATCCCCTTCGCCCAGTGCGCCGAGAATCGCATCGGTCAGGGCATGCAGACCCGCATCGGCATCGGAATGGCCAATCAGGGTCTGCGTGTGGGTGATTTCGACCCCGCACAACCAAACGCTTTCGCCCGGTCCCCAGCGGTGGGCATCAAACCCCTGGCCGACGCGCATGACCCGAGCGGGCGGGGCCTGGGTTTGCGACAGGATGGCTTCGGCCATGGCGAAATCCTCCGGATAGGTCAGTTTCATCAGACGCCCGTCGCCGGGGACCAGCGCAATCTTAAGCCCGGCCTGTTCGGCAACCTGGACATCATCGGTGGGCACGGTTCCGTCGGGCAAGGCCGCGTAGGCGGTCAGGATCGCGCTTAAGCGAAAGGCCTGAGGCGTCTGAGCGCGCCAAAGACCGTCCCGGGCCACGGTCCCGGTGACTCCCGCCTCCAAGGTGCCGGATTTAAGGGTATCGGTAACAGGCAGGGCCAGCAGCGCCCCGTCATGCACATCAAGGGCAGCGAGTAAGGCGTGGACATGGGCGGCCTCCAGCAAGGGGCGCGCGGCATCGTGGATCAGCACGGGCACGGTGGGGTCAAGGTCCGAAAAAACCCTCAGGCCCGCGCGGACCGAATCGGCTCGCTCAGCGCCGCCCGGAACCAGCCGGATGCCACTCAGACCCTGAAGTGCCGCCTCGGCCATGGCCTGATCATCGGGATGGATCACCACCGCCACCGGTATTTTCAGGGCGCAAAAGGTCTCTGCCGACCAGCGCACGACCGGCTTTCCCCCCAGCAGGGCCCATTGCTTGGACCGCCCCCCAATCAGGCCCGCGCGGCGTCCAGATCCGGCGGCGACCAACACGGCACAGGCCGAAGGCATAACGGGGGTGTTCATCTCAGAGTCAGCCATGCCTGCTTCTATCGTTCCCATGAACCCGGTTCCAGCCCTCATGGCCGTTTACCCCGTCAGAGACTGGACCTCAGTGTGGAAATCCGTACAAGGCCGCTATGAACCCTGCCACCCCCCCCACGGACACATCCGCCGCGCGACCGACAGAGCCTTTGCAGATCGGCGATGTGCGCGTGCCTGGACGGGTGCTGATCGCGCCCATGACCGGGGTATCGGACTTGCCGTTCCGTCAGATGGCCGTCCGGTCCGGGGCTGCCTATGTGGCCACAGAGATGGTAGCCTGTGCTGAACTGGCCAGAGGTCGCCCAGATGTCGTGCGTCGCGCCGCCGTGGGCGAGGGCATGCCCCTGACGGTCATCCAGCTTGTTGGAGCTCGGGCGGACTGGTTTGCCGAAGGCGCGCGGATGGCCCAGGCCGCAGGGGCCGACATCATCGACCTGAATTTCGGATGTCCCTCGAAAGAGGTGACGGGCAGCCAGTCCGGTTCGGCCCTGATGCGCGACCTTGATCATGCCGAAAGCTTGATCCGGGCGGCCGTGAGCGCGACAAACCGGCCTGTGACGGTCAAGATGCGGTTAGGCTGGGACGAGGCCTCGAAAAATGCGCCGGACCTGGCCCGCCGGGCGGAACGGCTGGGCGTTCAGGCGATCACGGTCCATGGCCGCACCCGCCAACAGTTCTATAAGGGCCAGGCCAACTGGCACGACGTGGCGGATGTGAAGGCGGCGGTGTCGATCCCGGTGATCGTCAATGGCGATATCACCGATGTGGCCTCTGCCCGGACCGCGCTCAGCCAATCCGGTACGGATGGGGTGATGATCGGGCGGGGGATCTATGGCCGCCCGTGGTTTGCCGCCCAATTGGAAAAAGCCCTGCGGGACGGCACTTGGCTCCAAGAGCCCAATCAGGCTGAGCGGCTAGACCATGTGCTGACCCACCTTTGGGCCTCTATTGGCTTCTATGGTGAGCGGCTGGGGCTCAACATGTTCCGCAAGCATCTGGGCTGGTACATCGAAACCGCGCCCTTCGAGCCGGACCTGGTGCGTCGCCGCGAAGACAAGGCCCGCCTGTGTCGGCTTGAGACAGCCCGTGACGTGGCCCAGGCCTTGGAGGCGCTTTGGGGTCCGAATAGCGAGCGCGACGTCGCATAACGCGGTTCGACGGCAACAGTAGGCAAAATTTCCGTTGATTCTGTGCCACAGCTTTGTCATACGTGACCCAATTGCCACAGGGGGTGCCACGGGTGGACGGACGAACAGTCCTCAGACGGGCCATGGGACTGGGTTATCGGATCGGCGAGATGCTGCGCCGGACCCGACGCAATGACCTGTTGCTGGGAGCCGGCTATGCGCTAGCTCTCCTGACCACCGCCTTTTCCGTGTGGATGGTGATCGCGGCCCCCAATGCTGCCCCGATTGGCAATGCCAGCCGAAATCTGTTGATCCTCGTCAGCCTGAACATGGCCCTGATCCTGGGGCTGGTGTTTGCGGTGGGCTATCGGGGTTTCAAGCTTGTACGAAGCCGGGAAAAGGATGCCGGCTCGCGCCTGCACCTGCGGTTTGTGACGATGTTTGCTTTGGCCGCCGTCACCCCGGCCTTTGTGGTGGCGCTGTTCTTTGGCGTGCTCGTTAATCGGGGGATTGAAAGCTGGTTTACCGACCGGGTCAGGGCCTCCGTGGACAATGGCGCGGTGATCGCCAGCGTCTATGTCAAGGACCAGCAACAGGTGGCCGTGGACAGCATGGCCGATCTGGCCGGGGATATTGACCAACCCCGGTTACAGGCCATTTTTGGCAATCGCCTGACCTTTTCGCGTGCCATGTCCGATCTTTTGGCGATCCGGGGCGGATTTGATGCGCTCTATATCATCGACCGTGATGGTCGCGTGCTGGCGCGGGGCGAGACCATTCAGGGCCTGGCCTATGTCGCGCCGCCGCCGGAAAAACTGGCTGAGGTGGCCGCGGAAAACACCGTCAATGTCGCCGTCGTGCACGGGCCCGATGCGATCCGTGTGATCCGGCCGCTCAGTCTCTATGAGGGGGCCCAGCTCTATGGCGTGCGGCTGTTGCCCAAGGGCATGATCGCGCGTTTAAGGAGCTCTCAAGAGGCCATCGAGGGCTTCCGCGAGGCCGATGACAACCGCGCCCGCGTGCAAACCGTGTTCGCCTTTGCCTATATCGAGACCGTGCTGCTGGTGCTGATTGGCGCGGTCTGGGTCGGCACCTCGGCGGCGGAAAGCATCGCGGTGCCCGTGGCCCGCCTCGTCCAGGCGGCGGACCGGGTGGCGTCTGGTGATCTGGAGGCGCGGGTCGAGACCAAGGATCAGTCCGAAGATATCGCCGTCCTGTCCCGCGCGTTCAACCGCATGACCTCGGATCTCGACAGCCAGCAACGCGCCTTGCGCAAAGCCGGGATCGAAGCCGAAGAGCGCCGCCGGTTTATCGAAACCGTGCTGTCGGGGGTCAGCGCCGGGGTTGTTGGCCTTGATGCCCAAAGCCGGATTTCCGCCATCAACGGCCAGGCCGCGCGCTTCTTGGCCCTCAGTGCCGTCGAGCCGGGGACCGTGCGATTGGCCGAGGCCGTGCCGGAACTGGCCGCGTTGCTGGGCCAGGTCAGCGGGACAACGGTGATCGAAGAAGAGGTGGATATCGCCCGCGAGGGGGAAACCCGCCGCTTGCGCGTGCGGGCCTCGGCACTCGATACTGGCCACCTCGTCCTGACCTTTGACGATATCACCCGTCTGGTGACAGCCCAACGGAACGCCGCCTGGCGCGATGTGGCGCGTCGGATCGCCCACGAAATCAAGAATCCGCTGACGCCGATCCAACTGTCTGCGGAACGGTTGCGGCGCAAGTACCGCGACCAGATCCAGGGCGATCTGGAGACCTTTGACCGCTGCACCGACACCATCATACGACAAGTGGCCGGGATTGGCCGCATGGTCGACGAATTCTCGTCCTTTGCCCGGATGCCCGCCCCCAAGTTTGCGACGGAACCAGCCTGCGAACTGCTACGGGCCGCCGTCTTTGCCCAGCGTGTCGCCCAGCCGGACATCACCATTGATCTGATTGAACCGCTTCCGGACGTCCAAGTCACATGCGACGGACGTATGTTAGGACAGGCCCTGACCAATGTCCTCAAGAATGCCGGGGAGGCGGTCATGGCCCGGCGCTTGCAAACCGGAGAGACCGAGACCCGCATGCGCGCGGAACTGCGTCTGGATGGCACAACCTTGAGCTATATCATTGAAGATGATGGCATAGGTCTTCCGGAAAAAGACCGGGATCGCCTGACGGAACCCTATGTGACCACCCGCGAAAAGGGCACGGGTCTGGGGCTCGCGATCGTCAAGCGCATTATGGAAGATCATGGCGGCGATCTGAAATTGACCGATGCCGTCACCTTAAGCGGGGCCCGTGCGGTCCTGCGCCTACCTCTAACTTTAAACCATTCCATCGAAACAGAACAATCGGAAGCGTGAGGGTCTCATGAAAGGGTCATCAGGGGTCGACATTCTGGTCGTGGACGACGAAGCGGATATCCGCGAACTCGTGGCCGGACTGCTGGAAGACGAGGGCTATTCGGTACGGACCGCTTCGGATGCGGCCTCGGCGCTCAGTGCCTTCAAGGCCCGGCGGCCGTCGCTGGTGGTGCTGGATATCTGGATGCAGGGCGGGGGCATGGACGGCCTTGAGCTGCTCGACACCATCAAGGAGATGGACCCAGACCTGCCGGCCATCATGATCTCTGGCCACGGCAATATCGAAACCGCCGTCAGCGCCATCAAGCGCGGCGCCTTTGATTTTATCGAAAAGCCGTTCAAGTCCGACCGCATGCTGATGATCGTGCAGCGGTCGCTCGAAGTGGCCAATCTGCGCCGGGAAAACCGCCGCCTGCGCGAACAGGCCGTGGTGCCGGACGGGCTGGTGGGCCATTCCAACGCGGCCCAGCAATTGCGCAGTACCATCGCCAAGGTCGCTCCGGCCAACAGCCGCATCCTGATTACGGGACCGGCCGGATCGGGCAAGGAGCTGGCCGCGCGGATGATCCACGAGGCCAGCGCCCGTTCGCGCTGTGAATTTGTGGCCATTTCGGCGGCAGGCATGTCGCCCGACCGTCTCGATGTCGAACTGTTCGGCGAAGAAGGCGAGGGCGGTCAGCCCAAGAAGATCGGCGTGTTTGAACGCGCCCACGGCGGGACGCTGTACCTCGACGAAGTGGCGGACATGCCGATGGAGTCCCAGAGCCGGATCCTGCGCGTGCTGGTGGAACAACGCTTCCATCGCGTGG
>JBKBWB010000157.1:0-5457 GCA_046289215.1 Asticcacaulis sp.
GCTATGCCCGCACCGGGCGCGGACAGATCTATGACTCGGTGCTCGACACGATCGGCAATACCCCCTTGGTGCGCCTACCGCGTCTTTCTGCGGAATTGAACCCCAAGGGGACAATTCTGGCCAAGCTTGAGTTCTTTAACCCGCTCGCCAGCGTCAAGGACCGGATCGGTGTGGCCATGATCGAGGCGCTGGAACAATCCGGCGCACTCAAGCCGGGCGGAACGATTATCGAGCCCACCAGCGGTAATACAGGGATTGCCTTGGCCTTTGTCGCCGCCGCCAAGGGCTATAATCTGACGCTGGTTATGCCGGAATCGATGTCGATTGAACGGCGCAAGATGGTGGCGCTGCTGGGGGCCAAGCTGGAACTGACCCCCGCCGAGCAAGGCATGCGCGGGGCGGTGGCCCGGGCCAAGGATCTGGCGGCCCAGATTCCGGGGGCCGTCATCCCGCAGCAGTTCGAAAACGAAGCCAATCCGGCTATTCACCGGGTCTCGACTGCCGAAGAGATCTGGGCCGATACCAACGGGTCGGTGGACTATGTGCTGTCGGGTGTCGGTACGGGTGGGTCGATCACCGGCATTGGTCAGGCGCTGAAGGCCAAGAAACCCTCGGTTCGCATGATCGCCATCGAGCCTGAAGCCTCGCCAGTGCTGTCGGGCGGCGAGCCCGGGCCGCACAAGATCCAGGGGATTGGCGCGGGCTTTGTGCCGGGCATTCTGGACCGGGGGATTATTGATGCGGTCGAGACCGTCTCCAACGATGCCGCCTTTGCCATGGCCCGCCGCGCAGCCCGCACCGAAGGCTTGCCGGTTGGGATATCGTCTGGCGCGGCGCTCGAAGCTGCGTTCCGGATCGCGGCTCGTGACGAGGCCGAGGGAAAGACCATTGTGGTGATCATCCCGAGCTTTGCCGAACGGTATCTGTCTACGGCCCTGTTCGACGGCCTTTAAGGCTGTTGCAAACGCGGCGGTTGTCTCTGGCGTTACGATAAAAATCGGCTAGGCTGATCTTAGAGGGATCCGGGGCATAGGCCCAATAAGACGGACCACAGGGAGAAGACCATGGACAGCCGAACCGTAACCCCAACCGCCCCCGTGCGCGCGTTTCGCACCGTCTTGCTGGCAGGGGCCTTGAGCCTGCTGTCAGCAACCGCGTTTGCCCAAGCCGGCGGTGAGACCCTGTTCGTCCATGCCGGAAAACTGTTGGCCGATCCCTCTACCGGCAAGATGTTGACGCAGCAAACCTTGGTGATCAAGGGCGGCAAGGTCAGCGCCATCCAGCCGGGCTTTGTCGGCGATGCCAGCCAAGGCCGCGTGCTGGACCTAAAGGACCGATTTGTCCTGCCGGGCCTGATTGACAGCCATGTGCATCTGACCCACGAGCAAGCCCCGTCTCAGCGGCTGGACGGCTATCTTAAGACGCGCTCGGACGTGACCCTTGATGGAGCGGCGTTTGCGAAAAAGACCCTGATGGCTGGGTTCACGACCGTGGCGGATCTTGGAGCCAACAACGAGTCCGTCTTTGCCCTGCGGGCGGCGACCGCCCAGGGCAAGGTGCCAGGGCCACGGATCATTGCGTCGGGTTCATCCGTGACGCCGCATGGGGGCCATGGCGATGCCAATGGCGTGAAAGCCGAGTTTCTCGATGAAATGCGCTCGCCCTCGGTCTGTTCGGGGGATGACGATTGTACCCGGGCGGTGCGCGAGCAGATCCGGGCCGGGGCCGATGTGATCAAGATCACGGCCACGGGCGGGGTTCTGTCCAACACCAAAGCCGGTCTGGGCCAGCAGTTTAGTGATGATGAGCTCGAAGCCATTATGGAAACGGCCCATGCCATGGGGCGCAAGGTTACAGCCCATGCCCATGGTGTGGACGGGGTGAATGCGGCGCTGAAAGCCGGGGTCGATAGCATCGAACACGGCACCTATCTCAATGCCGAATCGATCGCTTTGTTCAAAGCGAAGGGGGCCTATCTGGTGCCGACCCTGATGGCCGGGGACTTTGTCGCCCGTGAGGCCGCCAAGCCAGATACCTTCTTTACGCCGGCCCAGAAGTCGAAGGCGCTCGAAGCTGGGCCGAAGATGCTGGATATGGCGACCCGCGCGATCAAGGGCGGGGTCAAGATCGCCTTTGGCACCGACAGCGGCGTGAGCAAGCATGGCCAAAACGCCTATGAATTCGAGCTGCTGGTCAAGGCCGGCATGACCCCGCTGCAGGCCGTCCAAAGTGCGACCATCCATGCGGCCGATCATCTCGATATCGCGTCGGAAGCCGGTAAGCTCTTGCCCGGCTTCGGTGCCGATCTGATCGCGGTCGAGGGAGACCCGACCCAGGATGTGCGCACGCTGCAATCCGTCAAAACGGTGGTGCGCGCCGGCGTGGTCTATAAGGACTAAGGCCTAGGACATCGGGAGGCCCGTCCGGTCACGGATCAGGGCCTCCAGCGCTTCGGGACGGTCAAATGTGGCCTGAACGGGCCAGCAGTGTACACGCGTCTGCCAATCGGCCGGCAGCCGGACCCAGTCCTTTTCGGTGGTGATCAGCCCCGCGCCGCGGTCAGCGGCTTTTGTGGCCAACCGATTGAGATCCGCCTCGGTATAGGGGGCATGGTCAGCAAAGGCTTCAAAATCGATCAGTTCGCACCCCGCGAGCCGCAGGGCCTGTTCGACCTTCCAGGGTTTGGCGATGCCCGCAAAGCCAAGCTGGGGGCCGGGCGGGGGCGGGGCGACGGGCTCCAGTCGCGCCATCAGGACCGGGAGCGGGCCCATCAGTGCCAGAAGCTCTGGATCGGGCTGACTAAGCCCCGGCGGCATCAGCAGGATCACGGCATCCGCACGGGACAGACCCGCATGCAGCGGTTCCCTGAGCGGGCCACAGGGAAAGACCCGACCCTGTCCGCCCGGGCCCTCACCAAAGGGCCATTGGCCGTCGCGGGTTTCCGCGTCGATCACAACGAGGCTGAGGGCTTTCTTCAGGGCCGGGTTCTGGTGGGCATCGTCCAGCACCAGCGCTTCTGCGCCCAGATCGGTCGCCAGCCGAGCCCCCGCGACCCGGTCGCGGGCGACGAGATAAGGACCATCAAAGGCCAGCATGCGCGGTTCGTCCCCAACCTCGGCGGCGGTATGGACGGCCGGATCAACACGCAAAGGGCCATGGGCCTGGCCACCATGGCCGCGCGACAGGCCATAGGCTTGGATCCCGGAGGCCCGAAGCCGCGCCAACAAAGCGCGCACAATCGGCGTCTTGCCCGACCCGCCAAGGGTCAGATTGCCGACGGAAATGACGGGAAAGCCGGGGACATAGGGCACAGTCTTGGCAATACGGGACGCGGTCTGTTGCGCCCAGATCTGTGACAGCGGATAGAGTAAACGCCGCATCCATCGCCAGCCCCCCGGCGCGCCCAGATGCTGGCGGTGGTACCACCAGCGCGGGGTCCGCACCGACGCGCCGCTCATTGATAGCCCCCGCGTATGGGCAGGAGGGGGGCCAGATAGGCCCAGATCACCTCAAGCGCCTTGTCGAGTTCGGCGGCCACATCGCGCGCGCGCAGTCCAGCTTCGACATAGGCCACGCGATCGCGCTGAGCTAGCCTCAGCGCCTTGCCGAGGTCAGACGGCGTCGTGATGGCAATGGCCCGCCGGGCTTCCAGGGCCGGTATAACCGCATCCCAGTTGTAGAGATCCGGTCCCGTGATGACGGCCTTGCCCAGGCGAGCCGGTTCGAGCGGGTTATGCCCCCCAATGCCTTGGGTAAAACTGCCACCAAGGACAATGGTATCGGCCAGTCGAAAGAACAGGCCCAATTCCCCGAGCGTGTCGGCCAGGTAAATTTCCGTTTCCGGCGTGATCGGCTCATCGCGGCTGCGCTGGGCCAGACGGATCCCAGCCGCGCGCAGCTCGGCGGCAATGGCATCGCCGCGCTCGGGATGACGCGGGACCAAGATCAGGCGCGGCTTGGGCTCGGGCAGGGTGTCCCAGACGCTGGCGATCAGCACCTCTTCTTCGGGGTGGGTGCTGGCGGCCAGAAGCCGGGGTGCGGATCCCAGGGCATCATGCAGCGCCATAAGGGTCCGGTTATCCGCCGGAAGCGGCAAGCCTACGCCCTTGAGGTTCGCCAGCGGACCCACCGTGCCGCCCAACATGCCGATGCGGCTGGCGGTGTGGGTATCCTGAGGCAGGATGATGCTGAAGGCACGCATGACCGAACGGGCTGACGCGGGCCATTTCATCCAGCCGCGATAGCTTTTTTCCGTCATCCGGGCGCTGAGCAAAGCCACGGGTACGCGCCGCTCTCGCAGGCCCAAAAGCAGGTTCGGCCACAGTTCGCTTTCGACAAAAATCGCCAAATCGGGTTGCCAGCGGTCGAGAAACCGTCGGGCGGCTTGGGGGGTGTCCACTGGCACGTATTGGTGAAAGGCCCCCTCGGGCAGACGGCGTTCCATCAGGCTTGCCGCTGTGCGGGTTGCGGTGGTGACCAGAACCGAAATATCCGCTCGCTCAGAGCGGATGCGCGCGATTAGCGGCAAGTGCGACAGACTTTCGCCCACACTGGCCCCGTGGATCCAGATCAACGGACCCCGGGGACGGCCTGGAGTTTCCGCAGAGGGCAGGCCTAAGCGTTCGGACAATCGGGCAGGATCTTCTTTGCCTTCTCGGGCGCGTTTGCTCAGCAAAAGGCCTAGGCCCCCGTGAGCAAGGCCTGTCAAAAAGCGATAAGCCGACAAGACAAGGGTCGGGGCCCGTTCTGCAGAGCGTACCGTCCCCATGCTCAGGCCGCAGATCCAGGTTGGTGGGCTTCACCGGTGATTTCCGCCAGCAGAATTTCCGCGCGTTGGGTGACCTGATTGAGCCGATCGGTCCAAGCGCCGCGCAGGGCTTCCAGCTCTTCGGGAGAAGTGTCCGGATCCAGCGGCGGTTCGACATGCCAAACCATGGTGCCGCGACCAAAAGGGACGGGCACAAGGGTCTTGTCCCAGGTTTTCAGGGTCTTGTGCGGGGAAATGGCCAGACCAATGAAGATCACGGATGCGCCTGAAAGGCGGGCCATCAAGGGCGGTCCGGCGACAAAGGATCCGACCGGCCCGCGCGGTCCGTCAGGTGTAATGGCAATGGCATGATGGCCGCTTTTCAACCAGCGCAAAGCGTCGCGCAAGGCTCGGGAGCCGCCTTTGTCCTTACCCGGGTCACTCTTCTTGGCCGAGGATCCCCGGATATCGCCCACACCGAGGCGGCGCAGGATCCCCGCGCTGATGTCGCCTTCTTTGGACATGGAGATGATGGCCTTGGGACGTTGGGCTTTACGCGGCCAGCTCGCGGGGGCGAGGGTCATGCGCGAATGCCAGAACAGGATCAGGCAAGGCCCCTCTGAGGCCCAGAGCGCCTCTGCGGCCTCAAGGTTTTCATGGGTCCATCGGGTCGTGCGGTGACACACCCACAGATAGGCCGCAATCAAAAT
>JBKBWB010000158.1:0-5423 GCA_046289215.1 Asticcacaulis sp.
ATAAAGCGACTCGCCCCCGCCCCCGCCTTCGGCGGCAATCATCCACGGTTGGCCGGTCCATTCACGCAGTCGCATGGCGAGCTTGCGGGCCAGATCATTGGGGGCACCCGGTCCGGGTTCAAACTGAATGACCCCGGGTTTGAAACTGATCAGGCGGACAAACCGCTCGACATTAAGCTTCAACCCGATGTCGCGCTTGGCGGCAATCAGCGCCACGACTTGGTCAAAGCTCTGAGGTTGGGGGGCCAGAGTAGGCGCGCTCTGAACGGCCAAGGCCGCCTGGGGGCGTCCGCCCGCGCCGCCGCTGCCTCCAGGTCCCGGGCCAGATCCACCGGTCAGAGGCTCACCCGCCTGAAGTCGCTTCAGCGCCTCCTCGGGGCCGGGCAGATCCGCCGCATAACACAGACGCACCAAGGCCATTTCCACTGCGGCCACCGGGTCGGGCGCACGCCGCACCTCCTCAAAGGCCTTGAGCAACATCGACCAGACCCGAGACAGGGTCCCAGCTGACAAGGTCGCGCCGAGCGCCGTCAGCTGTGCCGCTTGATCCTGGGGCAGGCGGGTGGCGTCGGGTCCGAGCACCTTGGCCACACTGGCCATGTGACAGTGCTCCATGAGATCGCCCATCACCTGCACGGGATCCGCGCCAAAGCCATAAAGCGTTCGGAAGGCTTCGATGGCTTCGCCCGTGCGTCCGGCCATGGTGTGCTCGAACAGGGCGATGGTGGCGGCGCGGTCCGCCAGACCCAGCATGTCGCGGACAATCGCCGTCGGCACGCTCTGGCCGCGCTCGACCTGAACCAGGGCCTGATCCAGCAGGGAGAGACCATCACGCACGGACCCTTCGGCGGCGCGGGCAATCAGCGACAGCCCTTCGGCTTCGACCCGCGCCCCTTCAAGACCGCAGATCTTTTCCAGATGTGGGATCAGCACCTCGGGCTCAACGCGCCGCAGGTCAAATCTCTGGCAGCGGCTGAGGATGGTCACCGGAACCTTGCGGATTTCGGTGGTGGCGAAAATGAACTTGGCGTGGGGCGGCGGCTCTTCAAGGGTTTTCAGCAGCGCATTGAAGGCCGCCGTCGACAGCATGTGCACTTCGTCGATGATATAGACCTTATAGCGGGCTTCGACCGGCGCATAACGCACCGAATCGAGCAGCTCACGCATTTCATCGACCTTGGTACGGCTTGCGGCGTCCATTTCCAGCACGTCCATGTGGCGGCCTTCGATGATCGCGCGGCAATGACGGCCTTCGGTGCGTAAATCGACGCTGGGGCCGTTGTGGGCTGCCGTTTCATAATTCAGCGCTCGGGCCAGCAAGCGGGCCGTGGTGGTCTTGCCGACCCCCCGCACGCCGGTCAGCATAAAGGCGTGGGCAATCCGTCCGGTCGCAAAGGCGTTGGACAGGGTGCGCACCATGGCTTCCTGTCCGATTAGATCCTCAAAGATGCGCGGGCGGTACTTGCGCGCCAGCACCTGATAGGCAGCCCCTTCGCTCGCGGTGTCTTTCGCAAGCACGGACGATGCAGGCGTGTCTGCGTGTGTGTCCCCGAAAATATCTTGGGTCAGCGTGTCCCGTTCGGCCTCTGCGTCGGGGGCCGGTTCAAAGGGGTTGCCATCGTCACCTGTCATCATGCGTTGGTCTTAGCCTGAAAAACGGCACGCGTCAGCACGCAGTCGCGCAGTGACGCACAGCATAAAACATGAAAGGGGGGATCGGTGGAGACTGGACAGCGACCCGAAGGTAAACTCGTTACGGCTGCTTCCTTCCGGACCTGACCGGGTTGGCGAGGCCATCGCCCGCGCCAGTCTCCATGGCCTATATCGGCTTTTCCGGGGCTGGTGACAAGAGGCAAGCATGGTAAAGCGGGTTTCGGCTGTTGATCGTCTGCAAAAAAGGATCCCCCCATGTCTGACGATGGGTCTGGTTCGCACAGGGCAACGGGGGAGGCCACAGGGCGGATGATCCCCTTTGCCGACCCGGGTTCTCGTAGCCACTGGGCGCTCGACCGGGCCGCTCATAAGCGCGCTTATGCTGATGCTCTGTGGGCGGATCCAATCAGTCGGGGTGTGCTGATCAGCGAGACTGGGGTGGCCCTCGATCCTGCCGATCCGTGTGGCCTAGCTCGGATTACGGTCGAAGCGTTGGCACCTCACTGTCACCCGGTTGACACAGTTTTTCTTGGGGACTGGCGCGGATCGCCGTGTTTTGCCGTGCCTTTTTCTCAGGCTTTAGACGAAATCTGGGCGAATCATCCGACATCGGATTTCCGGGCGGCGGCGCTGTCCCTTCCTGTGGATGCCGCCAATGTTGTGGCGACAGGGCGAAGCCTTTTGAGCTGGCACGACAGCCATCGGTTCTGTGCGCGGTGTGGTCAGCCCAGTCGCAGTGTCGACGGCGGATGGAAACGCGTCTGTACCGGCTGTGCCGCCGAACATTTTCCCCGCACAGACCCAGTGGTGATCATGCTGGCGGTGGCGGACGATCCAGAGCGTGGCCCGGTGTGTCTGGTTGGACGAGGGCCGGGCTGGCCGGAGCGACGGGTCAGCGCTCTGGCGGGGTTCATGGAGCCCGGCGAAACCTTGGCAGGCGCTTGTGCCCGAGAGCTGTTCGAAGAGGTCGGGGTGCAGATCGAGGCTGTCCGCTTTTGGGGCGATCAGCCCTGGCCGTTTCCGTCGTCTTTGATGGTTGGACTGTTTGCCCGCGCCACGGGGTTGGATCTCAAACCTGATCCGGCTGAGATTGCCGAAGCCGTTTGGCTGACCCGCTCAGAGGTCGCCTTGGCGCTCTCAGGCCAGCATCCTCAGTGGGAGATGGCCCCCGCCTATGCCATTGCCCACCATATGCTGCGAGCCTTTGCGGACGGCGAGGGCCTTTAGGGCCTTAGCGACGACGGAACGGATCGGCCGGATAGACGCCGAGGATCTCGAACCGCTCGGAGAAGAACTTCAGCTCGTCAAAGGCCAGGGCCAGCTCCCGGTCTTCCGGGCGGCCATCGACCTCGGCATAGAACATGGTGGCGGTAAAGGCGCCGTTTTCCATATAGCTTTCGAGCTTGGTCATGTTCACGCCGTTGGTGGCGAACCCGCCCAGGGCCTTATAGAGCGCCGCTGGAAGGTTGCGCACTCGGAACACAAAGCTCGTAATGCATTTGTCCGTAAACGGCGGCGAGGCCGGTTCAGCTTCGGCGGTCATGACCAAGAAACGCGTGGTGTTGTGACGCGCATCTTCGATATCCCGCCGCAGGATATGCAATCCATAGAGGTCGGCAGCCACAGCCGAGGCAATCGCGGCATGGCTCGGGCTGGGGTGTTCGGCCAGCGCCTTGGCCGCCCCGGCCGTGTCATAGACCACCTGTTCTTCAAGTTTGAGCGCCTCGATCACCTTTCGGCATTGGGCCAGGGCGACGACATGGCTGGAGACCGTCTTCAGATCCTCTTCCCGCACGCCGGGAAGGGCCATCAGTTGCATGTGGATCGGCAAAAACCGCTCGCCAATGATCTTCAGACCCGACTGGGGCAAGAGCCGGTGAACATCCGCCACCCGGCCCGCGAGCGAGTTTTCAACCGGGATCATGCCCAGCTGGCACTGGCCGGACCGAATGGCCTGGAAGGCCGTTTCGAATGTCGCACAGGCAAGGGGTGTATAGTCGGGGAAATGGCTGACGCAGGCCTGATGCGAAAAGGCCCCGGGTTCGCCCTGAAAGGCGATTTTGGAGGATTGGGTCATGTCAAAATCTCAAAGGGCAGTGCGAGCCGCATCGAGATCCGCCGGGGTATCGACAGAGATCGGCGCAGCTTCCAACACCGCAGCATAAAGGGACAGGCCCAGTTCCAGGGCCCGGAGCTGCTCAAGCCGCTCGCGGATCTCCAGCGGAGACGGAGCGGCGGTGGTAAATCGCTCCAGGGCGCTGCGGCGATAGCCGTAGATGCCGATGTGACGCCAAATCGGGCCTTCGCCATAGAGGGTCGAGCGGGTGAAATAGAGGGCGCGGCCCCGAGTCCCCGTCGCATTGAGGGCCAGGATTGCCTTGACCACATCCGGGTTGCTCCGGTCGCTGGGTGACGATTCGGCGGCCACCGTCGTGGCGATGTCACAGTCAGGTTCTTCGCGCATCAGCGCCAGAGTGGCCGTGATCACATCCGGGCTGACAAAGGGCATGTCGCCCTGAAGGTTGATGACCGTGTCATACTGGCCATTTGGGTCAAATTGTCGCAGTCCGGCCAGAATCCGGTCAGAGCCAGAGGGTAGATTGGGGTCGGTCAGGACGGCTTTTCCACCCGCCGCCTCAACGGCGGCAACGATTTCCGGCTCCCCAGCGGTGACGACCACCGGGCCGGCCTCAGCTTTTTCTGCTTGTTGCATGACGCGCACGATCATCGGCACACCGCCGATATCAGCTAGCGGTTTATCGGGCAGGCGCGTGGCCTTCATACGGGCCGGAATGAGGATAATCGGCGTCATACTCTATTTTGTCCTTGCAGCGCGGCGCGTCCTTGGCAATCTTGGCCCCTCGGAAAGTCAAGTGTCCAGTTGCATACGCGGCGTTACCGTGTCAGAGAGCCGGACGCAAGAATTAGGGGCGCGCGGGTCCGCCTTCCGGGTACGGGCCGCGCTTTTTTACAGGACGTCTAAGCGGGCATGAGCGGCGACCTTCAACTGAACAAAATCTTTGGCGCAGGTCTGGCGACCGTGCTGGTGATCATGGGCGCAAAAATCGGCAGCGATGTGCTGTTCGCCGTCAAGCCGGTGGACAAGCCGGGCTATGCCATCGAAGTCGCAGAAGAAGGCGGCGAAGGTGGTGGGGCGGATGCAGCGGCCGCCGATATGCTTCCGGACTGGGGCACGGTTCTGGCCTCTGCGGATCTGGCCGCCGGTGAAGCCGTCTTCAAAAAATGTACCTCTTGCCACAAGGTCGAAAAAGGCGGGGCCAATGGGACGGGGCCGGGCCTTTGGGGCGTGGTCGGCGGTCCGATCGCCAAGCACGCGGGCTTTACCTATTCCGAAGCCATGACGGCCCACGGCGCTGCTGCGGGGGCGTGGTCCTATGACGAGCTTTACGGCTTCCTCAAGGCCCCTAACAAGCACGTCAAGGGCACCAAAATGGCCTTTGCCGGTCTCAAGAAGGGCGATGAGCGCGTCAATCTGATTGCTTGGCTGCGCACCCAGTCGGATGCCCCGGCGGCTATTCCGGCGGCGGATCCGTCACGTCAACCGGGGGCCGCGGCTCCGGCTGCAGAGGCTCCTGCGGCGGATGCACCGGCTGCTCCGGCAGCACCGGCAGAGGTCGCCGCTCCGGCAGCCTAATCGGCCTTCGAACCCATTAAAAAAGCCCCGCCGGGTGTCCTGCGGGGCTTTTTGTTGTCTGGAAGCTGTCTACTGAAGCACTCCGGGGGGCAAGTCTGCCAGCCCCGGAGGCGAA
>JBKBWB010000159.1:0-5420 GCA_046289215.1 Asticcacaulis sp.
TGGACCGCGATCTGGGCGGTTTCAGAATCGCGGATTTCCCCCACCATCACCACATCCGGATCCTGGCGCAGGATCGCCCGCAACCCGGCGGCAAAGGTCATGCCGACCTTGGTATTGACCTGGGTCTGGCCGATGCCATCGAGGCCATATTCGACCGGGTCTTCGATCGTCAGGATATTCCGGGTCGCATCATTCAGACGCGACAGACCCGAATAGAGGGTGGTGGTCTTACCCGAACCGGTCGGGCCGGTAATCAGCACAATGCCATTGGGTTCGGCCAGCGCCGCGCCAAACGCCGTCAACACCGGGGCCGGCATGCCCAGTCGCGTCAGATCCAGCGTGCCGCTATCGCGCGACAACAGACGCATCACAACGCGCTCGCCCACCTTGGCCGGCAAGGTTGAGACCCGCACATCGAGGTTGCGCCCCCCATAGGTCAGTGTGATCCGTCCGTCCTGGGGCAGACGTTTTTCGGCAATATCCAACCGGGCCATGACCTTGATCCGCGACACCAGCAGCGGAGCCAGACGCGGATTAAGCCGCAGCATTTCGCGCAGAACGCCATCGACGCGGGCCCGCACCATCAGGCGCGACTCAAACGGCTCGATGTGAACATCGGATGCCCCGATGCGGGCCGCTTCGGCCAATATGCCATTGATCAGGCGGATGACCGGCGCGTCATCCTGGCTGTCGAGCAGGTCCGCCTCTTCGGGCAACTCGTCGGCCAGCATAGCCAGCCCCTCGGGCAGATCTTCATTACCGCTGTCGGTCGTGGACAACCCCTCGCCCGCATAGGTCTCGGACAGCTGGCGCTCAAAGGCATCCCGGCTTAAGCGCGCAATAGTAAAACCTTGGCCCAGCACCCGGCGCACTTCGATCAGGACCAGCGGGTCCGCATCCTCACGAAGTCCGACTTTGAGCTCCGGATGATCCGGCGCCGACATCACCACAGCCCCATGGGCGCGGGCAAAGGCAAAGGGCAGCCGTCGTGCCGTTGGCAACGAGATCTCAGGGACAGGTTCGTACACGCCGGACATACAGATCAATTTTCCGTCTTTGGCTCGGAAAGCGGTTGTTGACCTGACGATGGCGGCGTTGCCCCCATGTAGTCGCGGATCAGATCATCCAGAGTGTCATATTCACGAGCCGTGGACTGTGATGATTTGCGGTCCTCAGCATTACGCGCACGGGCCTGGGCTTCGCGGATTTGATCATAACGGGGCGCGGTGATGGCGCGGGCATCTTCGCCGGTCCGAACAATCGTCGGGCGTATAAAGACCATCAAATTCGTCTTGATACGTTCCTTAGCCTTGCTGCTGAACAGCGCCCCGAGCCCCGGCACCTCGCCCAAGCCCGGCACCTTCTGGCTGCTGCGGCGATCAGAATCGCTCAACAGCCCACCCAGAACAATGATGCTGCCATCTTCCACTGCAACTGACGTATTGATTTCACGCGTGCTGAGGATCAGTTCCGAAGAGGTCTGGCTGACCGGCCCCACGACACTCGACACTTCCTGACGAAGATGCAGGGTAATCAGGCCATCAGCATTGATCTGGGGCAGAACTTCGAGTTGCACACCAACTTTTTGACGGGTCACCGTCCGGAACGGGTTGGTGTTGTTGTTGCCAAGGGTTTCACCGGTGGTGATCGGTACTTCCTGACCGACCAGCAGCGACGCTTTTTCATTGGCAAGGGTCAGAACCGACGGGGTAGAAAGGATATTCGAGTCCGTATCCGCCTTGACCGCATTGATGATCATAGCGAAGAGCGCATCATTGCCGATCTGACCGCCCGCGCCAATCACCAGACCGCGACTGTTGGCGATCTGAGTCAGGCCCCCTTGTTGAATGGCCGCCAGAGCAGACGATCCCGCCGGAAATTGCGACGAAGCGATGGCAGTCGCAGCCAGATTGGCCAGATTGATGCCAGACCCCGTTGTACCTGTATTGCCGATCAAGGGGGTGGTCGATTTACCGGTCCCGGACACGATAAACTGGGTGCCCAGTTCACGTGCGGCTGTGTCTGAGACTTCGACCACAATCGCCTCGACCAGTACCTGCTCGCGCTTCACATCCAGTTGGCGCAGCAACAAGGTCAGGCTGCGCTGCAGCGACGGTTCAGCGTGGATAATAAGGGCATTGGCCGCGCCATAGTAGGCCACGCTGCCGCGCGGGCCGGACACAGACAAGCTCTGGGGCTGCGCCTGCGCCTTCAGTCCGGTCTGTTGCCCGGTCGTGGGCGTTTCGGACTCAGCATTCAAGGTCGGACGCTGAACCTGGGCAGTTGACCCGTTGTCTCCCTCCTGACCAATACGCGGCGGTGCGGCCAGTAGCTGGGCCAAGACCGGCATGAGTTGCGCGCCATTGGCATGTTTCAGGAAGACTAGCCCCACATCTTCGGGACTTTCGGCACGCTGATCGAGATCACGCGCAAGGCCCGCCATACGGGTGACCATGGCCCGTGGGCCGCGCAGGACGATTGCATTGCTGCTATCGACCGGAACCACACTGACCGTTGCCGCCGCCGGATCTCCCGAGGGGCCCTGGATCAGATCCCGCAGCACCTTGGACAATTCGCGCGCTGAGCTGTTGCTGAGGACCACCGTTTCCATTTTCAGGGCATCGGAGTCCATCTCTTCAAGCAGCTTGCGCAGCCGCTGGAGGTTGTCACCATAGTCTGCAATCACGAGGGTGTTGCTACGGCTATTGGCCAAAACCTGGCCTTGGGCACTGACCAGCGGCCGCAGAGTTTCTGCCGCCGAAGTGGCATCCAGCGTGTTGAGGCGCACGACGACCGTGGTAAAGCGTCCGGCTCCGCCCGAGGTGGCGGGCTGGCGGCTGACCCCCTCTTCGGGCACGATGCGATAGGTGTTCTTGCCTGCTGGCACGGCCACCACGCCATTGGCGCGAAGGGTCGACAAGAAAATTTCGAACAGCTCGGTGCGGGACAGCGGACCGCTGGTATTGACAGAGACCGTGCCATTGACCTTGGGGTCAATGACAAAGGTGTAGCCAGTCAGACGGGCGACATCCTGGATAAAGGCCCGAATGTCGGCATTATGGACATTCAAGACCTGTCCGGCGCCGGCCTGGACAACCGGTTGTGCGCGCAGGGGCGCCGGGCTGATCATCGGAGTAACGGCCAGGGCCATCGCGGTACAGGCCAAAAGGGCAGATCGTGTCACGCTCAGGGTATCCTTAAGGTCAGATCAAGGGTCTGCTCACCCCGCTTTATGGTCACGGGCACGGTGGCCCCGGACCGGAACAGGCGAGCGGCCGAGGCATCAGGGGCCTGGCCATTGAGGCGAAGAAGTTTGTCGCCGGGCTTGAGTCCAAGCGGGGCCAGCAAGGCTGAAGGCGCATCGGTGCGAATGGTCAGGACGCTCTGGTTACCGTCGGATGTGGCCTCCAACAAATGCACCAGCCCGTCATCCGCCACCGGGCTTGCGGACGCCGCGGGCGCAACCGGTTGCCCCCCCGAAACAGGTCCGGGCTGGGGATCCGAAGGGGTCAACACGCTCAAGCTCTCAGTAAAGGTCAGGGTTTGTCGCTGACCTTGCTGGTCGAGAATAACATGATCGGGGGCTACGGCAGCCAGGGTCACGCCGGGCTGGACCTCATCGCCGACACTGAAGGCGCCTTGGGTTCCATCCGGCAGCCCAATAATGGCGGAGCCTCCCCGACCACTGAGATCTGCGCGGGTCCCAAACAGACTAAAGCCTTCGGGAGCGGCGGCGTCATTCTCCCCGCCACGCGCGACGAAGGGATCGGTCCGAGTCAGAATCGACCGAACCTGCACGGGATCAAGGTTTGCTTGCGAAGGGCCAATCGTCTTGCCGACTGGTCCCAGGGGGGTCAAGTTCGTCCACGCCAGAGTGACAAGAGCCAATCCCGCGGCCAAAAAGATCAGGGCCCAACCTGTTCGATAGAACATAGTCTCAGTTGCCGGAGATACGTTCACCGTATTCAAGCCACGAACTGACACTGAACGGCTTACGCTTGCCAGACGTTGCAGGTGATCAGTGAAAGACGACAATGGGTTCATACATTCCATCCGATCCGGAGAGTCCGTATCGTTATCCGGATAACGGTATCAGTAAGAATCGATAAATGACTTTGGCGTGTTCCGGGGTCGCCTGACAAGCGAAGAGGCGCATTTCAGGTGACTTTTTCAGATTTTCGGATCCGAAAGCATAGTCGTTTAAAGCCTGCAAACAGAAGAAGGCCCGCTTGCGCGGGCCTTCTCACAGATTGACGCGTTTCAGGATCAGAATTCGGTCGACAGGCTAACCGAGACGCTACGGCCCAGGTCATACTTGTTGATGTCGATCCGACGGCCTTGTTCCTGATACTCTTGGTACTCGGTGCCGAGCAGATTGCGGGCCTCGAGACCAAACTTCAGCTCACGATCAAAGGCGGTGAAGCCCTTGCGGTAAACGAAGTCGAGCATAGTACCCGGCTTCTGGATGTAGTCTGCGTAACCCGGCTTACCGCGGGCCGACACACGCTCGCTGACGTAGGTGAGCAGCAGGGTTGCCTGAGACTTGGCGTCCGCGTCTTCCCACCCGAACTGGGCGTTGACAACGTGCTCAGACTGGCCTTGCAGCTTCGCGCCATCCTTCAGGAAGTTCTTGGCCGGTGACGGCTTGCCGAAACCACCAAGGGTGTAGACAACATCGCCGTCGCCAACTTGAAGTTCCGACTTGGTCCAGGTGTAGTTGGCCTGAAGGATCCACTTCTTGCTGTCGAAGAACGCGCCTTCGATCGGGCTGTCGAATTGACCCTTATAGTCAAATTCGAGACCATAGAGGTTCGCCTTCGGCGCGTTCAGATAGGTCTGCTGACCCTCGCCCGAACCGGTATCCTGAATGGTTGCCTCTACAGCGTTGTCCATCTTCTTGTAGAAGAAGCCCGCCGTGAAGTGACGACCACTTTCGTAATACCACTCGTAGCGCGCGTCAAAGTTCATCAGTTCCGTATCTTTCAGATACGGGTTACCCACGAACAGACGATCCTGTTCCGGATCGAGATAGACTTGCGGAGCCAGTTCGCGGAATTGCGGGCGACCGATCGTTTTTGACAGACCCATGCGCAGTTGCATGTCGTCGGCAAAATTCCAGGTCACAGTCGCGGTCGGGAGGATGTACTCTTCCTTGCGCGGCGCAATACGCTCAGCGGTCTCGTTTTTGAACAGGCTGAGGATCCCAACCCGTTGCTTGGCGCTCTCGAAACGCAGACCACCAGCCACACGCACCAGCGGCAGAACCGCAACATCGGCTTTGACATAGGCCGCGTTGATGAACTGGCCTGCGTTATAGGCTGCGGCCCCGCTGCCACCCGTCGTTTCCGTCAGGACCAGACGATCCGGATTGATGTTGTAATACGACAGCAGGAAGTCAACGCGGGTATATTGAAACGCCA
>JBKBWB010000160.1:0-5307 GCA_046289215.1 Asticcacaulis sp.
CGACGCGTTCCGCCGCGAAGATGAGCCGCGTGTAGCCGTGATTCCGGCCCGCGCCGAAGGCCAAAAATGCCAACGCTCCTGGCGGATCCTGCCCGAAGTGGGCACCGATCCGCGTTACCCGGATGTTTCGCTTCGCGATGCCGAAGCCCTCGCCTATTGGGATGCCCACCATGGTTAAGCTGACCTATACCCCGCCCAGCCCGCTGGCCCTGATGGCCTATGGCATTGGCGCGGCAACGCTTGTGCTCGACCAGCTCAGCAAGGCCTGGGTGCTCTATGGCCTGAAACTGCCTGAGGTGGCTCAGATCCCGGTGCTGCCGTTTTTCAAGCTGTCGATGGTCTGGAACCGGGGGGTCAGTTTTGGCCTCCTGTCTTCAGACGGGATTGGCCGCTGGCTGCTCAGCCTGTTCTCGCTGATTGTGGCGGCGGCCCTGATCTGGTGGGCGCGCTCCAGCACCCGGCCCCGGCTGTCGATCGCCCTAGGGCTTCTGATCGGCGGGGCGATCGGCAATGCCATCGACCGGATCCGCTTTGGGGCGGTGGTCGATTTTCTCGATTTCTCCGGCTTGATGTTCCCGTGGGTGTTCAATATCGCCGACGCGGGCATCACCCTCGGCGTGATTTTATTGCTAGCGGACACGTTCCTGACAAAAGACACCGCTACAGTTGGCAGCGACGCCGAAAACAAGTAACACTTTCTTTCCTTTATCGGCGGCGGTCATTGGACCGCAGAACGGCCAGTGGAGTTGAGCGGAATGTCTCTGAAACCTGCCCTCGTATGCGTTGCCGTATCGGCTGTGGTGCTCTCGGGCGGTCTGGCCGGGTGCCAGTCCACCAGCAAGGCCCTTGGCCTCGCCAAGGTTACGCCGGATGAATTCCGCGTCGTGACCAAGGCCCCGCTGACCCTGCCGCCGGAATATGGTCTGCGTCCGCCTGCGCCGGGCAGCCGCAGCGCCGACACCATCCGCCAGGAAAACCTGGCCCGTCAATCGCTGCTGGCCCAACGCGAACAGGTTCAGCGCAGCGACGGTGAGCGTCTGCTGGTGATCCGTGCCGGAGCTGATCGGTCTGACCCGCTGGCCAGCCACGTGGTCGATGACGAGTTTGGCAATATCGCCCACAAGGACGAAGGCTTTGCCGACAAGGTCATGTTCTGGCGTAAAAAAGAACCGAATCTTGCTGCCAATGCCGCCGCTCCGGCTACGCTTGACCCGACATCGCAAGCCGAAGCCGAGCGTCTGCAAAAACTGACCGGCGGCAAGCCTGTGCTGATTGCACGCGACCCGCAAAAGAAGTTTAAGCTTCCGGGTCTTTGATCCTGGCCAGCATCAAGAAGCGTGAGGGTTTAACCTCACGCTTCGCCAAGCCCTCTAGCGGCACGCGTTATGGCGCCCTTGAGGTCAGCTTGCCGAAGGGATGCCCCGGTTAGATCCGCATGGGTCATGTCCGCATCGCGAAGGATGGCGGCGTTCAAGTCTGCGCCCTTGAGGCTGGCAGAACGCAATCGGCTCTGTGTGAGATCCGAGGGGAATTTGCGGTCGCCATCCAACAACAACGGTCCGAGAAGGGCGCGGTCCAGCGTTGCGCCATCAAGCCGCGCCCGCCCCAACCTCACCCCGCGTAAGTCAGCACCCGTTAGGTTACAGGTCCTAAGATCGGCTTCTTCGAGCATAGCCCCCTGAAGCTGGGCCCCGCTGAGGTCAAGGCCATAGAAAACAGCGCCCCGCGCCTGAAGTGCTGTCAGGTTTAGTCCTGCCAACGTTCCGGCCCCGCGAAGATCCGCGCCGTTAAACTGGCTGGGCTGACCCTGTTGCCCGTCGCTGCGCACCCAGCGGACATGGGCAGACAGCCGGTCTGCATAGTCCGCCAGCTTGGGATGATGCGCAGGAGGAGGATCAAGGACCGCGCCACGCATATCCGCCTTGTCAATCTGCCAGGCGGTCGTCTTGGTGCCCGTCAGGACCGCATTCTTGAGGTTGGCCCCGGTCAGGTTGACACCGGACAGATCGGCCCCGCCCAGATCAACGTTTTCCAGCACGGCCTGCTTCAAATTAGCGCGCACCAGCTTGGCGGACTTCATCACCGCATCGGTAAAATCAGCCTTGAACGCTTGAATACCCGACAGTTTAGAGCGCTCAAGATTGGCTCCACGCAGGTTAGCCGCTACGGCTTCGGCATCGCGATGGGCCACTTCGATATAGCTCAGGCCTGTGGCATGGTCTGGGATCGCCAGGGCACCTTCGCGCAGGTCACTCTCGAACAGATCGGCCCCCTGAAGGATCGCCCCGCGCAGACAGGCCCCGCGCAAATCAGCCCGGCGCAGGCTGGCCTTTTCCAGATTGGCATACTGAAGATCGGCACAGAACAAGACGGACTGGTCAAGCACCGCACCGCTGAGGTTGGCGTCACTCAGGATCGCCGCGGTAAAATCGGCATCGGACAGTTCACGACCCGAAAAATTGAGGCCACTGAGGTCGCACCAGCTGAACACCGCCCGGGCTCCGCCCGGCTTGCGCTGCCAGAGCATTGCGTGCCGGGCACAGATCTTGTCGACCTCTGCCTGTGTCAGTTTGCGGTGGGCGGGTCCGGGTCCCCGTGTTGTCATGCCGTGCGGCCAGTGCATCCTAAGGCCCGGCCGCGGCCAGGCAAAAGCGTCCCTTTGGCGGTTAATACCACCGATACGGGATCATGAGGGAATGCGGTTAACGGTTTATTGTCCTTCAAGGACGGGAGAACACGCAACCGATATGCCTGCTGCGGCGAGGCGGTTTAGAAGGGCCTGATCATCTGGAACCCATAATCGGGTGTAGCCCAGCACCCCGAGCGCCAGCAGGGCCGCCGCCGGGTCCTGATCGCCCGGATCAAAGCGGTCGTCAAAGCCGGCGCCATCCGCCGCAACACAAATCATTGGCAGGCCGGTCTGCATCCGGTGAACGAATCCGGCGCACAGGGGCCAGGCCTCTTCGGTCAGCACACCTTGGGTTACTGCAATTCCCGCGGCAATCAGGTGCAGCATTCCGTGCCCCGAGGCGAAGGGCGACGGGTCGTCACAGGCGATCACCACCCGCGCGACCCCGGCGCTCGCCAGCCGCTGGCCACAGCCCGGACCGCCATGGGAGCGCGCACCGCACGGTTCGAGCGTGACATAGGCCGTTGCCCCACGCGCCAGATCCCCGGCCTGAGCGAGGGCCACCTCTTCGGCATGGGGCCGACCGCCGGGCCCTGTGGCCCCTTCGCCGATCACCGCCCCATCGCGCACGATGACGCAACCGACCGCCGGATTGGGCCAGGTTGTGCCCGGGCGCGCCAAGGCAATCGCCCGGCGCATCCAGTCGGCGTCAGTCAGGGCCAAGGTGGCGTGGCTCAAGCCGCTCAACCCTTGACCGGCGGCAAGGCCTCGGCCCGGCCGGCATCGAGGTAGCGAGCGCCCGTAGGCTTGAGGTCAGCGTCAAGGTCGATCACCAGCGGATTGCTGGTCGGGATTTCCACGGCCAGAATCTCGTCCTCGGTCAGGTCAAACAGGTGCTTGACGATGGCCCGCAGCGAGTTGCCGTGGGCGGCGATCAGCAGGGTCTGGCCCGCGCGGATGTGCGGGGCAATATCCCCTTCCCACGCCGGCAGGACGCGGTCGAGGGTGGTCTTCAGGCTCTCGGTCAGGGGCAGATCGCATCCTGCATAACGACGGTCCGCCGAGAAATCATAGCCGCTGGCGGCATCGATGGGCGGCGGCGGCACGTCATAGCTGCGGCGCCAGATCTTGACCTGCTCATCGCCGTGCTTGGCGGCGGTTTCGGCCTTATCGAGGCCGGTCAGGCCGCCGTAATGACGTTCATTCAGCCGCCAGTCCTTGATCACCGGCACATAGCTTTGCCCAGCGGCATCCAGTGCAAGGTTACAGGTGCGGATGGCGCGGGTCAGGACCGAAGTATAGGCCAGATCAAGAGCGATATTTTGTTCAGCAATCAGCTCCCCTCCGCGGCGGGCCTGGACCTCGCCTGTTTCAGTCAGATCCACGTCGACCCAGCCGGTGAAGCGGTTTTCGAGGTTCCAGCGGCTCTGGCCGTGACGCAGAAGAATAAGCTGAGGCATAATCGCTCCTAAAGGATCACAGGGGTTTTGTGCCTCATGCCTTAAACTGCCTTGACGATGGTTTGAAGGGGGTTTGAAGCGCGGCGGTTCCGCGATATAGCAGGGCCATGTCGGAACGTCTCTTCTATGCGGGCTCAGCCCTTTTTGCCGCCGGGCTGATTGCCTTGGCGCTGGTCTGGCCCCAGGGTTTGGGAGCCCGATCGCCCGCGCCGTTCGGGCACGACATCGTCATACCCGAATACATCATTGCCCATGAAGCGCGTCAGAAGCGCGCGGCCGAAGCGGAAAAGGCCCGGATCGCCGCTCAGGAAGCCAAGGCCGCTGAAATCGCTGCGCGGCAAGCGGATCTCGCTGAGACTGAAGCGACCATGCGAGGCCCAGCAGGGTCCGCATCGTCCGCCCCGCTTCCAGCGCGAGCCTCTGAAGCTCCGACCGCTCAGTTGCTCGACACCAGCCGCCCGGTTGTTCGCCCCACTCCCCGCGTCCCAACCCGCAGAGATATGGATGTCGTCCCCGCCGTGCCCGTCCGTCAATCTGTACCGGACTCCGAATCGCAACCTGTGGCCCCGGCACCTGTAACAGGCCCAGCCAAGCCTGCAGGCGAAGCGGAATCGGTCTGACCTCTTTTATTGTCCGGTTTGCCACTGTCCGGGCACCGGATCCGTCCCTATTTTTTGTGAGACGAACCTATGTCTTCTGAAACCGCCATCAACTCTGGTCGCCGTGTACTTCTGGCCGGAGCCGAAGCCCTGACCCATCTCGCCGATGATCTGGCCGGGGCCCTAGGGCCGGTGTTCGCGGCGGCGGTCGAAACCCTGCGCACCCGTCCCGGACGCGTGATCCTGACCGGGGTGGGCAAGTCCGGCCATGTGGCCCGCAAGATCGCCGCTACCCTGGCCTCGACCGGCACCCCGGCACTGTTCGTCCATGCGACCGAAGCCAGCCACGGCGACCTCGGCATGATCAGCACCGACGATGCGGTGATCGCCCTGTCCCGCTCGGGCGAGACCCGCGAGCTGTCGGACGTGACCGCCTATTGCAAGCGGTTTGGCATTCCGCTGATCGGCATTACGGCGGTGGCGACGAGTGCGCTGGGCCGGGCCTCGGACTATCTGTTGCTGTTGCCGCCCCATACCGAAGCGACCGAAGGGGTCGATGCGCCCACCACCTCGACCACGCTCCAAATTGCCATGGGCGATGCCCTGGCGGTGGCCCTGC
>JBKBWB010000161.1:0-5285 GCA_046289215.1 Asticcacaulis sp.
CGCCGCGCTCGCCCTCAGCGAAATTTTCGGTGTGGACCGGCCCGACTGTGGTGATCACCACCGCATGGGGCTGGACCATCTTGCTGAGGGGCGTGATCTCGTTGGCGTGGTTCATGCCAATCTCAAACACAGCCCGCTGCGCCGTCTTGGGCATCCGTGCCAGAGTCAGGGGCACGCCGATATGGTTGTTAAAGCTCTTGACCGAGGCATGGGCCTTTCCGGCACGGCTCAGGCCCCGCATCACCATCTGGGTCACGCCTGTCTTGCCCACGGATCCGGTCACGGCCCCGCGCAGGATGTGGGGGGCCCGGTCGCGGGCATATCCGCCCAGAGCCTCAAGCCCCTTGAGCGTATCCGGCACAATTACACAGGGGCCGTCTGCCATCGGGCGGCTGACCAGCGCCCCGGCCGCGCCAGAAGCAAAAGCCTGGGCAACAAAATCATGGCCGTCGCGCGCGCCCTGAAGGGCGACAAACAGATCGCCCGGCTGGACCTCACGGCTGTCAAAGGTCACCCCCGTCGCCGCAAAGCCCGTTTCTCCGCCCAAGTGACCGCCTGTAGCTTCCACCACCTCGGCTGCGGTCCAGATCACGTCCGCCGATTGTCCCTCAGACACCCGCTGCTCCCGTCAAAGCCTGCGCCACTTCGGACGCGTCGTCGAAGGGATATACAACATCGCCGACAATTTGCCCCTGCTCATGACCTTTTCCGGCAACAACCAGCACATCTCCGTCGTTGAGCTGCGCACAGGCCTCAGCAATGGCCGCTCGGCGGTCCGCGATTTCCGTCAGGGTCCGGACAGATCCAGCCACCCCGGCCAGGATCTCGGCCCGGATCGCCGCCGGGTCTTCGCTGCGCGGATTGTCGTCGGTGACGATGGCCAGATCGCTCAGACGTGCAGCAATCTCGCCCATCTGCGGGCGCTTGCCCCGGTCGCGGTCCCCGCCGCAGCCAAACACACAGATCAGGCGGCCGCGCGTATGGGGCCGCAGTGCCTTCAGCACCGTCTCCAGACCATCGGGCGTGTGGGCATAATCGACATAGGCTTCGCCGCCCCGAGGGCTGGTGCCGACACGTTCGAGCCGTCCGCGCGCGCCTTCGAGGTGCTCAAGGCTGGCGAGGACCTTGTCGATCCCCTCGCCCACCGACAGGGCCAGACCCGCCGCTACCAAGGCATTGGCCGCCTGGAACGCTCCGGCCAGCGGCAAGCGCACACTGTGGGGGCGACCCTCATATTCGAGGGTGAGCACCTGACCGTCGGGCTGCAGCGTGCGCCCGGTCAGCATCAGATCGCGTCCGCGCTCGCCGACACTCATCAGATTAAGCCCTGACAGGATCGCCGTTGCGGCAAAGGCATTGTAGCTGTCGCTGTCGGCATTGAGGACAGCCGTACGCCCACGCGGAAGCAGCGCTTCGAACAGGCGCAACTTGGCCGTCCGATAGCTGTCCATATCGCCGTGATAATCGAGGTGATCCTGGGTCAGATTGGTAAAGCCTGCGGCGCTTAAGGCCACCCCATCCAAGCGGCGCTGGTCGATCCCATGGGACGAGGCCTCCAGCGCGAGGTGCGTAACCCCCTGAACGGCCATTTCCGCCAACAGACGCGCGACATCCTCCGCATCAGGGGTCGTCAGACCGGGGGGCGTCAGGGTGCTTTGGCCCGCACTGCCTGCGCCGATCACGGCCCCGAGGGTGCCCATGCTGGCGGACTTGTGCCCCATGTGGGCAAACATCTGGCGCAGAAAGGTGGCGACCGAAGTCTTGCCATTGGTGCCAGTCACGGCCACACAGGTCTTGGGCTGGACGCCGTAAAGCGCCTTGGCCGCCAGAGCATAGGCCCGGCGCACATCGCCCACCTGGATCAGGACAGGAGCTTCACCCGCCTCGGTGCCTTCGGGGGCCAGCACCGCCGCAGCGCCGTTATCCAGCGCCTGACGGATAAAGGCGCGGCCATCTACCTTTGTCCCCGGCAGCGCGCAGAACAGGGTCCCGGCGCTGACCCGGCGGCTGTCCGCCGTGATCGCGGTGATCACCGGATCCTGATCCACATCGCGGCGGATCAACTCAGACAGTCGTAACGCACTCATGGCACCACGCCCCGCGTTTCCGTTTCCTCGATGACAATCTTTTCGCCCAACGCCGTGGTGAAGCGATCATCTTTGCGGGCCACCCCCAGGAACGGCGCAATCCGGTCAATCACCCGTCCGGCCACCGGCGCGGCCACCCAGCCCCCGGTGCGAAAGCCAAAGGTATCCTTAGTGCCCGCCGGCTCGTCGACCATCACCAGCACCAGATAGCGATCTTCGTGGATCGGGTTATCGGTGGGGAACACCGCGGCAAACGACGAGACGAGCTTATCGCGCTGATAGCCGCCCTTGCCCGGCTTTTCCGCCGAACCGGTCTTTCCGCCGACACGCAGGCCCGGCGCATCGGCTTTGCCGCCAGTGCCCTTGACCACATTGATGCGCATCAGGTCGAGCATCTGGCGCGACGTCGCCGCCGACATCGCCCGGCGACCGACCACCGGCTTGCCTTTGTCTACCTTCTGGATCGTCAAGGGGACCACCATGCCGCCATTGACCACCGCGCCGATCGATTGGGCCATGGCCGCTGGCGTCACCGAAATCGCGTGACCAAAGGAGCTGGAATAGAGGCTATCGCGGCTCCAGACGCGCGGCAGGATCGGGCGCGCCGACTCGGCCAGTTCGATTTCCGCCGCTTCCAGCAAACCAAGCTGATCGTAGTAGCGCACCATGGTTTCCTTGCCGACCGCATCGGCCAGCCGCGTGGTGCCGATGTTGGAGGAGTGAATAAAAACGTCCTCCAGCGTCATCACACGATTCTCGGCGTGATAGTCATTGATCTGACGCGACCCCAGACGGATCGGCGCTGTCGCGTCAAAGGTCGAGGTCAGGGCCGCTGTGCCGGAGTCCAAACCCGCAGCGACACTGATCACCTTAAAGATCGAGCCCATTTCATAGAGGGCCCCGGCGGCGCGGTTGCGCTTGACGTCTTCGGGATAGGCGCCTGCCTTGTTCGGATCAAAGTCGGGCCAGCTGGCCATGGCCAGCACCTCGCCGGTGCGCACATTGGTCACCATCCCGACTGCGCCGATGGCACTGTGGGCCTGGGCGACCTTATAAAGCTCGTTTTCCAGCGCCCCTTGAATGCGCAGATCCACGGCCAGCGCCACGGGGCGGCCCTGACTTCCGGCCTGACGGATTTCGGCATCCAGCGCCCGCTCCGCTCCGGCCAGGCCTTGGCCTTCCTTGCCCGCGACAAAGCCAATCAGGTGCGACGCAGTGGTGCCCAAAGGATAGACACGGGCCTTTTCAGCCTCGAAGGTCACGCCGGGCAAGCCCAGTTCATGGATGCGTCGCTTTTCCGGTGGGGTCAAACCACCCCAAAGCCCCAAACGACCATTTCGCTTGAACGCCGCATCCAACTTTTCCTTGGATAACTGCGGCAAGGCCCGGGCCAGGGCGCGTTTCACCCGGGGCCGATCGGACGCCGTCATGTCGGTCGGATCGACGAACAGGCGGTAATTGATCAGATCCGTGGCCAGCAGACGACCCTCGCGATCGACGATGTCTGCTCGCGCAGTCAGCGGCACCCCACCAGCCCATCCAGAGCCGAGATTGGAGTCACGACCAAACAGAGCCGCCTTACTGGCACCCAACGCCAGAAAACCAAAGGTGAATCCGAAAAACGCCACCAGAAAGAAAATCCGGAACCAGGCGTCTTCTTCCGGACGGGCCTGAGCCTTCGCCCGTTCGAAGGCATGCTCGACCCACCATACCTTTTCTGAGATCCAACGCAGGCTGGGCAAGGGCGCGGCCCATGAAGAGTAGGAGGTTCTCATTGGCCGACACCCTCAGGAGCCCCGGCCCCGCCCGGCGCCGTTACGGTCTCGGCCATCGGCACCTTCGTCGCGGGATCAACAGGAGCCGGTCGCGCAGGCGCCCCCAAACGGGCCACTTCGATGAGCGCCTCAGGCCGGACTTCATCGCGCGCCGAGGTCGGCTCCATGGCCAGAAAATTCCGAGCCAGAGCTTCGATTCGATCGGGCTGCTCCAAATGCGCAGCTTCGGCGCGCAGCAAACGGACCGCTTTCTGCTCTTCGCGGATTTCCCGCTCCAGCGTGGCAATCTGATTGCGCTCCGCCGAGGCATCCGCCTTGGCCAGATAGACCCAAAGCACCAGCAAAATACACAAAGCGCCTGTCACCACCTCGATCAGACGCACACCACGCACACGACGCTCAAACAGAGCCATAAACGGGGTCATGACCGGATCTCCCAAGTCGGGGCTTCAGTCCGCTGCGCGGCCCGCAATTTTGCAGAACGCGCCCGGGGGTTGGCGGCCAGTTCGGCCTCTGTGGGGGCCTGTGCCCCCTTGAACAGCAAGGAAAACGTCGGCGCGGGTCCGGCCTCGACCGGGGGCGCATGACGTGAGCCCGAGGGCAGACGCCCGGCCCGCTCGGTCAAGAAGGTCTTGACGATCCGGTCTTCCAGCGAATGAAAGGTCACGACTGCGAGCCGCCCACCGGGGACCAGCAAGCGCTCTGAGGCCGCGAGCGCGGCCTTCAGCTCGCCCAGCTCGTCGTTGACGTGAATGCGCAGAGCCTGAAACACGCGCGTGGCCGGATGCACCGGCGCGCCCCGACGCCCGCCCAGACACGCCTCGACGACCGCCGCCAGATCCAGCGTGCGGGTAAAGGGTTCCTCTGCCCGACGCCGCACGAGCGTCGCAGCAATCCGCCGCGAGGCCCGCTCTTCGCCGTAGGTCCAGAAAATGTCCGCCAGCTCGACGGCCTCCGCGGTATTGACCACATCCGCCGCGGTCGGGCCGTGATCGGCCATGCGCATGTCGAGCGGCCCGTCGCGCATGAAGGAAAACCCGCGCTCGGCCTGATCGAGTTGCATGGACGAGACGCCGATATCGAGGGTGATGCCGTCCACGGCCTCCAACCCCAGGTCGGCCAGCCCCTCAGCCATTTCAGAAAACGGCCGCAGAACCAGAGTAAAGCGCGCCCCAAATTCAGCGGACAAGGCATCCGCAAAGGGCCGAACGCTGGGATCACGGTCAAAGGCGATCACCCGCGCTCCGGCCGCCAGCAGCGCCCGCGAATAGCCGCCTGCCCCAAAGGTGCCGTCCACGATCACCTTGCCCTCAGACGGCGCCAGCGCCTCAAGCACCCCACCGAGCAGGACGGAAATATGCGGCGCATCGCCTTGAGACTCCGGGATCATGCCGCGCCTCCCGCGGACGGAACGGTTGACAGC
>JBKBWB010000162.1:0-5280 GCA_046289215.1 Asticcacaulis sp.
GTTGAGGAAGGTCAGGCGGAAGCTGAGGGCCAGATCGCCGCCAAAGATCTCCGCATTCTGGGCCCAGGTGATCACCGTCCGCGGGCTCATGACCGTCGAGATATCCCCGTTCATAAAGGCGTTGCGGGTCATATCCGCCACCCGCACCATGGCCGCCAGTTTCAGGCGACCTTCGGCGGTATCGAAGCCCGGCACCTTAGCGGCCACAATCCCGGTTTCGACATCATGGTCGAGATAGTTGAGCGTGGTGACAATCGACCAGCGGTCCATCTGGCCCTGGTTGATCTGTTGAGTGCCATGATAAAGCCCGGTGGTGTCCCCAAGCCCGATGGTGTTGGTGGTCGCAAACAGACGGAACGCCGAATTGGGGCGGATCACCCGGTTCTGGTCCAGCAGGGTCAGACGCCCTTGCGCCTCAAGGACGCGCTGGATCACAAACATCACATCGGGACGCCCGGCGTCATATTCGTCAAATACCAAAGCGACGGGCCGTTGCAGCGCCCAAGGCAGAATCCCTTCGCGGAATTCCGTGACCTGCTGGCCATCCTTGAGGACAATCGCATCCTTGCCCACAAGATCGATCCGCGACACATGGCTGTCAAGATTGACCCGCACCAGCGGCCAGTTCAGTCGCGCGGCCACTTGCTCGATGTGCGTGGATTTGCCCGTGCCGTGATAGCCCTGAACCATGACCCGGCGGTCATGGGCAAACCCGGCCAGGATTGCCAGAGTGGTCTGGGGATCAAAGCGATAGGCAGGATCAATTTCCGGCACATGGGCATCACGCACCGAAAAGGCGGGCACCCGCATATCGGTGTCCACCCCGAACACGTCGCGCGCCGACACCGTTGTGTCCGGCACGAGGGTTTCCAGCGCATCCGCCGGAGCAAGAGCATGATCAGTCATAGTCAGTCAGCTAGGCCTTTCCGCAGTGCCGGACAATGGCTTTTTTACGCGCAGACCGGGTTTTTTGCTTAAGCGAAAATCCGGAAAAGATCAGGCGAGGCCAATCTTTTTCAGCACCTTATAGGCTTTGATCACCCGTTGCAGCTTGGCCTCGGCCGACCGGTCCCCGCCATTGGCATCCGGGTGGCAGCGCTTGAGCATTTCGGTATAACGCGCCCGGATCGTCGCGGCATCGGCATCGGGCTCCAGATCAAGATCCGCAAAAGCCTGACGCTCGATCTTCCCCATATGGCGCACGGGCGTGCCGTTGTTGGCCAGCTTTTCCGCCTCTTCGGTCGAACGAATCGAGGGATCACGGTAGGCTTGGCCACCAAGCTTTGCCGAGGCTTCGCGACTGAAGCGCGAGGCGCGGAACGCCCAGGTCGGACGATGACCCGTGGTGGCATCTTCCTGCCAGCGCTTGGCCTCTCCCTCGCTCATCCCGGCGAAGAAGTTCCAGTTCTTATTGTACTCCCCGGCGTGGGCCTGGCAGAACCAATAAAACTCGTTGAGCATCTCACGCGACTTGGGCGCACGCGTAGATCCGGCCTTGGCACAGCCCGGCCAGTCACACGGCTTTTCGCCCGGCTTGAGCCGCAGGACATCTTCTTTGATCGGCTCCGCCTCCTCCCCATCCTTGGGGGGCCGGATCCGTATATCGACAAACTTGGGTTTATATTGAAACGCACCGCTCATGGGTCCAAGTATGACGTGCACTTTTTAGCATTCAAGAATTGACGGGGCCTGGAATGGGTAAAATCGCACAGTCGCTCACAGAAAAACTCACTTTAGCCTTCAATCCGACCCACCTGGAGGTGATTGACGACAGTGACCGACACGCCGGACACGCCGGAGCTCGCCCGGGCGGGGAAAGTCATTTTACGGTGCGTATGACCGCGGAGCAGTTTGCAGGCCTGACTCGGCTTCAGCGTCAGCGTGCCGTCAATACGGTTTTGGCCGAGGAACTCGCTGGTCCCGTTCACGCATTGAGCTTGGTTCTCAATACACCGGATGCGAACGAAAAATAATTCCAAGCTGGTCTGATTTTTTGAAAATCAGACCGTTCACGGAGGATGCAACTCTTGATAACTTATGGAGCGTAAGCTGAAGCAAGCCTTTATTTTGCAAGGCTTTGCTCAAGTTTTGAGCGCCTCATTCTGAAAAACTTCGTATTTACTGTGTCTTAGCCCCTACGTGTCATGATTGTGATATGAACGTGTCACAATGGTGCGGAAATGGTTGATCCAAGTCCCAAGTCCATGATGCCCGGCGGGGCTTCGGCGACCTTCACAATGCTGATCAGTACCCAGTACCTAAGGTACATACTGATTGGTGCGTGGGCGGTTGGGCTCCTGGGTGTTGTTGGCTGGCAAATGGCGCTTGGCTGGATGCTGCTAACTCTCGCCATCAGCTCAATTCGGACATTTGCTGAACGACGGATGGCCCGCCAGGAGAGCGCGACCTTTGGTCCCTTCTTTCTGGTATCGGCCACCTTGGCCACATGTGGCTGGGCGATTGCGCCAATCATGGCCTGGATGAGCGGGCATCCGTTTGGGCACGCAGCAGCGATGATCTTCATCAGCGTCGGCGGGTTCATGGTCTTCAGCCAACTTCGCTCGTCCGCATTGAATGCGACCATAATCGCTTCGCCCTATGGTCTGGTCGCACTTGGCATGCTGGTTGACTTGTGGGGAAGGCCAGAATTTAGCGCGGCCCTGACCGCTTTGATTATGGGGGCCTTCTGCCTGAGCGTACCTTCGCTCGTAGCAAAAGCCGCTGATAGCCGTATTGCCGCCTTCCAGAACGATCAGGCCCGCTTGATCGCAGAGCTTAGTGCCGCAAAGGACAAAGCCGAGGAAGCCAACCGCGCCAAATCGACGTTCCTGGCCATGATCAGTCACGAATTGCGCACGCCGCTCAATGGCGTCCTCGGGGCAGCGCAATTGCTGAGCACGACAGATCTCAATCCGGTTCAATCTGATTACATCAAGATCATCCGCCATTCGGGTGACGGCCTGATGCACCTTCTGAATGATATTCTTGATACGACTCGTATCGAAGCGGGCAAGATCCAGATGGAGATGTCAGAGACCGAACCGGCGCAATTAATACAGATCCTGGAATCGACTTTTTCGGCCCAGGCTGCCCAAAAAGGCCTGACGCTGCGGATCGAAATGGGGCCGGACATACCGCACAAGGTCCTGGCCGATCGCAAGCGTGTACTCCAGGTCCTCAGTAATCTTATGTCCAACGCCGTGAAGTTCACGCATCAAGGTGAAATCACCCTGAACCTGACTGCCGAAAAACGCGGCCCGACCCAATGTGCCTTGTCATTCCAAGTTGCGGACACGGGGATTGGCATCGCCAGGAACCACCTCGAGCGCGTCTTCGAAGCCTTCGAACAATCCGACGATAGCGTCACCCGGCAATACGGCGGCTCAGGCCTAGGCCTGACCTTGTCGCGGAAGCTTTCCCGGCTGATGGGCGGCGATCTGAGTGTTACTTCTGAACTGGGCGAAGGGTCCGTCTTTACCCTGAGCCTCGACTTGACAGTAACCGTCTGGAAAAAAACCGCTTCGCTTGTCCTGGCAGACACCGAAGCGGAGGCCGGCAATGACAAATCCATGCGGGTGCTGGTCGTTGAAGACCACCCGGTCAATCGCAAAATCCTCGAATCCTGGCTTGTGGCTCAAGGCCACACGGTAACAGCGGCCGAGAATGGCGAGATCGCCCTGGAACTGTGCAACCAGCAGGGCTTCGACGTGATCCTGATGGACGTCAACATGCCCGTCATGGATGGTCTGACGGCAACTCGCCTGCTCCGCGTCAGTCGTTGTCAAAATAGCCAAACCCCGATCGTAATTGTATCGGCCAGCGCCCGCAGTGAGGATCACGACGCGGGACGGGCCGCCGGGGCGGATGCTTATCTGAACAAGCCCGTCGATTTCAAAGCCTTAGCCGGACTTCTGCGCGATGCCTCTGAGGGGCGAACGGCCTTCAAGGCTGTGGCCTAAGATAAAGATCGTCACCCATAAAAAAGGCCTGCCGCAATGGGCAGGCCTTTTTCAGTTAAACGTGTTGGCTTAAGCCGCTGCGTCGGTCTTGCCAAAGCGGCCATAGAAGGTCTCGCCCTTGGCCGCCATATCGCGGAGCAGCTGCGGCGGGGCAAAACGCGACCCATAGGCCGCGGTCAGACGGTCACAGGTCTCGACAAAGGCCTTGAGGCCGACACTGTCGATCAGGCTGACCGGGCCGCCCGTCCAGGGCGCAAAGCCCCAGCCGAGGATCGCCCCGACATCGGCCTCACGCGGATCATCGATCACGCCCTCTTCCCAGCAGCGCGCGGCCTCGACGGCCTGGCGATAGAGCAGCCGGGTCTTGAGTTCGGCCACCAGCTCCGGGGTCGATTCCGTGATGCTGACCGGGAACAGCTCTGACAGGCCGGGCCACAGGGTCTTGGGCGCGCCCTTGGCCTCGGGATAGTCATAGAAGCCCTTGCTGTTCTTGCGGCCATAACGGCCCATTTCGTGGACCATGCGGGCCACCTCGGCCTCACCCGGATTGGGGACATAGGCGTCGCCCAGATCCTTGGCGGTCTGCTCACCGATCTTGGTCGACAGATCGAGCGCCACGTCATCGTGCATTTCCAGCGGCCCGCGCGGCATGCCGGTCATGCGGCCGACATTGTCGATCAGAGCCGGAGCATAGCCCTCCTTGAGCATGGCCATACCCTCGGTCAGGAAGGTCGAGAAGCAGCGCGAGGTATAGAAGCCGCGGCTGTCATTGACGACAATCGGGGTCTTCTTGATCTTGATCGTATAGTCGATGGCCTTGGCGAGTGCCGCTTGGCCGGTCTTTTCGCCCATGATGATCTCAACCAGCATCATCTTATCCACCGGTGAGAAGAAGTGGATGCCGATGAAGTTCTCCGGACGGACACTGGCCTCGGCCAGCCCCGTGATCGGCAGGGTCGAGGTATTGGATCCAAACACGGCATCCGGGGCCAGCTCGGCCTCGGCGCGGCGCGTCACATCGGCCTTGATCTCGCGGGTTTCGAACACGGCTTCGATCACCAGATCCGAACCCTTGACGTGGGCATAGTCGGTGGTCGGGGTGATCAGGGCCAGGGTCGCCTCGGCCTTTTCCGGGGTCATCTGACCGCGCGAGACACGCTTCTTGATCAGCTCCTCGGCATAGCCCTTGCCCTTCTCGGCGGCGGCCTGATCGCGGTCGATCAAAACGGTCTCGATCCCGGCCATGGCCTGAACATAGGCAATCCCGGCGCCCATCATCCCGGCCCCGAGCACAGAGACCTTCTTGATGTCGCTGGCCGGG
>JBKBWB010000163.1:0-5268 GCA_046289215.1 Asticcacaulis sp.
GGCACCACCAGACCCCGGTCGGTGCCAACGGCCACGCCGATGTCATAGTGGTTCTTATAGATGATGTCCGTGCCTTCGATCTCGGCGTTCACCGCCGGGATGTCCTTGAGGGCCGCGACGACAGCCTTCACGAAGAAGGACATGAAGCCCAGCTTTACACCGTGACGCTTTTCGAACACGTCCTTGTAGGTGTTGCGCAGTGCCATCACCGTCGACATGTCAACTTCGTTGAAGGTCGTCAGCTGAGCCGCCGTATTTTGGCTTTCCTTCAGGCGGCGCGCGATGGTCTGGCGCAGACGGGTCATCTTGACCCGCTCTTCGTGGGCCGCAGCCGGACGGGCTACAGGGGCCGCAACCGGCGCCGCCGCTACAGGGGCAGCCACAGCGGCGGTCGACAGGGCGGCCAAAGCATCCCCCTTGGTGATCCGACCGTCTTTGCCCGTACCCGCAACGCTTGCCGGGTTGAGGTTGTTTTCTGTCACAATACGCTGAACCGACGGGGACAGCGGCGCAGAGGTCGCCGCGACCGGAGCGGCGGCCACAGGCGCTGCAACGGGGGCCGCAGCAGCGACCGGCGCGGCACCCGAGGTCGACACGCGACCAATCAGTTGGCCCGGCGTGACACTGGCGCCCGGCTCAGCCAGAATTTGCGCTAGGAACCCATCTGCCGGTGCGGCGACTTCCAGGGCGACCTTGTCGGTTTCGATCTCGACGAGGATCTCGTCTTTCTTGACGGCCTCGCCCTTGCCCTTGAGCCAGCGGCCAATGGTGCCCTCGGCGACGCTTTCGCCCATGACCGGAACGGTCACATCCGCAACACCGCCAGACGCAGCGGCCGGAGCCGTAGCGGCAACAGGCGCGGCAGCCGCAGCGACCGGAGCCGCAGCACCCGCCGATGCGCCTTCGTTAATGCGACCGAGTACCGTGCCCGGAACAACCGTCGCGCCATCGGCGGCCAGGATTTCAGCGAGAACGCCATCAGCCGGCGCCGCCACTTCGAGCGAGACCTTGTCGGTTTCAAGCTCAACCAGGATCTCGTCTTTTTTGACCGCATCGCCCGGCTTTTTGGTCCAGCGTGCAATGGTCGCTTCGGCGACGGATTCCCCCAGTACCGGGGTCAGAATGTCGGCCATGTCCTCAGGCTCCAATCATCAATCACAGTCAGCGCTGTCGCCCAATCAGGCGAAGGCCTCATTCAGGAAGGTTTCAAGTTCTTTCAGGTGGCGGCTCATCAGGCCCGCAGCCGTCGAGGCCGAGGCCGGACGACCGACATAACGGGCACGCTTGGCCTTGACCTTGATCTTGTCGAGCGTCAGCTCAAGCCACGGATCCACAAAGGTCCAGGCGCCCATGTTTTTCGGCTCTTCCTGGCACCACACCAGTTCGGCGTTCTTGAAGCGTCCGAGCTCCGTCATCAGCGACTTCATCGGCCACGGATAGAACTGCTCAAGGCGCATCAGATAGACGTCGTTGATCTGCTTTTTCTCGCGGTCTTCAAGCAGGTCGTAATAGACCTTACCCGAACACAGCACGACGCGACGGATCTTGTCATCGGCAACCAGCTTGACGCCCGCCACCTCTGGACGCCGCTGGGCATCGTCATGCAGTACGCGGTGGAACGACGAACCATCCGCCAGATCGGCCAAGGTCGAGACGGCCTTCTTGTGACGCAGCAGCGATTTCGGCGTCATGATCACCAGCGGCTTACGGAACGGCCGATGGATCTGGCGACGCAGAATGTGGAAATAGTTTGCCGGGGTCGTGCAGTTTGCGACTTGCATATTGTCTTCGGCGCACTGCTGTAGGAAGCGCTCAAGCCGCGCTGACGAATGCTCTGGCCCTTGACCTTCGTATCCATGCGGCAACAACATCACCAGACCCGACATGCGCAGCCACTTGCGTTCACCGGAAGAGATGAACTGGTCGATCACGACCTGGGCCCCGTTGACGAAGTCACCGAACTGACCTTCCCACATCACCAGTGTATTGGGATCGGACAGAGAGTAACCGTATTCAAAGCCCAAAACGGCTTCTTCGGACAGGGCCGAGTCGATGACTTCGTAGTGGGCCTGTTCCGGCGCAAGGTTGTTGAGCGGGAAGTAGCGGTTTTCCGTCGTCTGATCGACAATCGCCGAATGACGCTGGCTGAAAGTTCCGCGCACGCTGTCCTGACCGGACAGACGCACATTGAACCCTTCGAGAAGCAGCGACCCAAACGCCAAATGCTCGGCCGTGGCCCAGTCGAGGTTTTCCCCGCTGTCGATCGCGGCACGACGGCCCTCGATCACCCGGCGCAAGGTCTTGTGGGCATCCACGTCATTCGGGATCGTCGTCATACGACGGCCGATTTCCACCAGACGCTCCATCGGTACGGCAGTGGTGCCGCGACGCTCATCGTCTTCCGGCAGACCCAGACCCGACCACTTGCCGTCGAGCCAGTCTGCCTTGTTGGCAACATAGCTCTTGCCCTTGGTGAACTCGGCATCGAGGAAGTCCTCAAAGGCCTTGATCATCCCCTCGACTTCGGCGTCGGTCAAAACCCCTTCGCGCACGAGACGCTGCGAATAGAGCTCGCGCGTGGACGGATGGTTCTTAATCTTGGCGTACATCAGCGGCTGGGTGAAGGTCGGGTCATCACCTTCGTTGTGGCCAAAGCGGCGATAGCAGAACATGTCCACCACCACATCCTTGGCGAAACGCTGACGGAATTCCGTGGCCACACGGGCGGCATAGACCACCGCTTCCGGATCATCCCCGTTGACGTGGAAGATCGGCGCCTGAACCATCAAGGCCACATCCGACGGATAGGGGCTGGAGCGGCTGTTGCGCGGGCTCGTGGTAAAGCCGATTTGGTTATTGACCACGAAATGCATGGTCCCGCCGGTGCGGTAGCCCTTGAGGCCCATCAGCGCAAAGCACTCGGCCACAACACCCTGACCAGCAAAGGCCGCATCACCGTGGATCAGCAGCGGCATCACATGGCTGCGGTCCGGGTTCTCCGCGTTTTCCTTGCGAACCTTGTAGGCTTGCTTGGCGCGGGCCTTGCCCAATACCACCGGGTTGACGATTTCGAGGTGCGAGGGGTTCGCGGTCAGCGACAGGTGCACCTTGTTGCCGTCAAACTCACGGTCCGACGAGGCGCCCATGTGATACTTAACGTCACCCGAGCCTTCGATGTCGGACGGCACCGAGGAGCCGCCCTGGAACTCATGGAAAATCACGTGATAGGGCTTGCCCATCACCGCCGACAGCATGTTCAGACGGCCCCGGTGGGCCATACCCAGAACGATATCGGTGATGCCAAGATTGCCGCCGACCTTGATCATCTGCTCCATAGCCGGGACCATGGATTCGCCGCCGTCGAGGCCGAACCGCTTGGTGCCGGGGAAGCGCTTGTGCAGGAAGCGTTCGAACGTTTCCGCTTCGATCAGCTTTTGCAAAATCGCAATCTTGCCTTCACGGGTGAAGGAGATTTCCTTATCGCGGCCTTCGATGCGCTCTTGCAGCCAGGATTTCTCCGCCACATCCGAGATGTGCATGTACTGGATGCCGACATTACCGCAATAGGTGCGGCGCAGAATGCCGACAATCTCGCGCAGGCTCGCGCTTTCCAGGCCCAGAACGCCATCGAGGAAGATCGGGCGATCCATGTCCGCCTCGGTAAAGCCCCAGTGTGAGGGCTCCAGTTCCGGGTTCTGGATCGGCGGCTCAATCCCGAGCGGATCGAGATTGGCCTGCAGGTGGCCACGGATCCGGTAGGACCGGATCAGCATCAGCGCGCGGACAGAGTCGCGGGCGGCGGCTTGAAGCTGGTCGGGCGTGGCTTGCGGGGCGACGGCCTTGAGGGCTTTTTCGGCCTTGGCTTCTACGGCCGGCCAGAAGCCGTCCATCGCCGAGGTCAGTTCGTCCCGGGGGGCATCCGCCAAGCGGCCCCAGGATCCGGCCCCGGCGGCCTGTTTGACCGCATCGGGACCGTCCAGCAGCTGATCAAAAAACGCCCGCCAAGCGGGGGTCACGGAATTGGGATCCGTGGCCCACTTGGCATGGAGCTGTTCGATAAAGACCGCGTTGCCGCCGTAAAGGAACGACGTTTCCGCAAACACCTGGTTCAACCGGCCGGAATCATCCGCCATTTTCTTCGACCTTCCAGGGGGTCCGGCGGAGGGCTCCGGGCGCGGACCGCCCACTCTGATTAATCAATCAGGCGCCTTTCAGCACCTCTTGCAGGGTTGCCCCCAGGGCTGCCGGAGACGGGGCGACCTTGATGCCCGCAGCCTCCATGGCGGCAATTTTGTCTTCGGCGCCGCCCTTGCCACCCGAGATAATCGCACCGGCATGACCCATGCGACGGCCCGGAGGCGCGGTGCGCCCGGCGATAAAGCCCGCCATCGGCTTTTTACGGCCGCGCTTGGCTTCGTCGATCAGGAACTGCGCCGCATCTTCTTCGGCAGAGCCCCCGATTTCGCCGATCATGATGATCGACTTGGTCTCTTCATCGGCCAGAAACATTTCCAGGACGTCAATGAACTCGGTGCCCTTGACCGGATCGCCGCCAATTCCGACCGCCGTGGTCTGGCCGAGGCCAGCCTGGGTGGTTTGGAACACGGCCTCATAGGTCAGGGTCCCCGAGCGCGACACGACGCCCACGGAACCCGGGCTGAAGATATTGCCCGGCATGATGCCGATCTTGCACTGGTTCGGGGTCAGAACGCCCGGGCAGTTCGGCCCGATCAGACGCGACTTGGAGCCAGCCAGCGCGCGCTTGACCTTGACCATGTCCAGCACCGGAATGCCTTCGGTGATGCAGACGATCAGCTCGACTTCGGCCTCAATGGCTTCGAGGATCGCATCCGCAGCGAATGGCGGCGGCACATAGATGGCCGAAGCGGTCGCACCGGTCTTTTCACGGGCTTCGATAACCGAATCAAACACCGGCAGACCGATGTGGGTCGTGCCCCCCTTACCCGGGGTGACGCCGCCAACCATCTTGGTGCCATAGGCGATGGCCTGTTCGGTGTGGAAGGTCCCTTGCGAGCCGGTAATGCCCTGGCAGATGACCTTGGTATTGCTATCAATGAGGACGGCCATGATGTTTACGCAGCTCCCTTCACAGCCTTGACGATCTTGTCAGCGGCGTCCGCCAGATCATCAGCGGCGATGACATTCAGGCCGCTCTCATTAATGATTTTCTTGCCGAGTTCGACGTTGGTGCCTTCGAGGCGCACGACCAGCGGCACCTTGAGACCCACTTCTTTCACCGCCGCGATC
>JBKBWB010000164.1:0-5240 GCA_046289215.1 Asticcacaulis sp.
GTGGCGCTCAATGCCGACCTTATGCCCGCGTCAAAACCGGCGTTTTCAGGCAAGCTCCTGCATGAGGTTCTGACCAATGGCGCCATTTTCCTGTTGGTGGGAACCTTCATCATCGGCTGGATCATAGGCCAACCGGGGCTGGAAAAGCTCGAAGGCTTTGTGGTGACCCCGTTCCAGGGAGTCCTGTGCCTGTTCCTGCTCGACATGGGGCTGGTGGTCGCCCGTAACCTTGGCCAGTTGCGTCAGTTCACCCTGTCACTGGTCGCGTTTGGCCTCTACATGCCGCTGATTGGTGCAGCGGTGGGGCTGGCCATGGCGCGGTTGATTGGTTTGGATCTGGGCACAGGCACGCTGTTCGCGGTCCTCTGCGCCAGTGCCTCCTATATTGCGGTGCCAGCAGCCATGCGCATGGCCCTGCCTGAGGCCAAGGCGGCGATTTATCTGCCGATGTCGCTGGCCATCACCTTCCCGTTCAATATCGTCGCCGGGATCCCGCTCTACTACGCGGGGGCCAAGGCCTTGCTCGGGTAGTTCCGTTGCTGTGTCCGGTCAGGCTTTCAGCGCCTTGGCCTGACGGGCCAGTTCGGTGATCCCGGCCCAGTCCCCGGCTTCCATCTTGTCCTTGGGGGCGACCCACGCTCCGCCCACGCACAGCACGTTCGGCAGGGCCAGATAGGACGGGGCCGAAGCGAGGCTGATCCCGCCGGTCGGACAGAACTTGACCCCGCCAAAGGGGCCTGCCAGCGCCTTCAGCGCCGGGGCACCGCCCACGGTTTCTGCCGGGAAAAACTTGAACCGGTTCAGGCCCAGCTCCAGCCCGCCCATGATCTCACCGGCGGTAGACACCCCGGGCAGCAAGGCCACATCGAGGGCCTGACAGGCTTGGGCTAGTTGCGGTGTGAGGCCGGGGGAAACCAGAAACTCGGACCCGGCTTCGCGCGCCCGTTCGGCGTCGCCCGCATTCAGGACCGTCCCAGCTCCGACCACAGCCCCCTCAACCTCACGCGCCATGAGCCGGATCGCTTCCAGCGCCACAGGGGTGCGTAAGGTCACTTCAAGGACCGTCAGCCCCCCGGCGACCAGCGCCCGGCCCAGCGGCACAGCATGCTCGATCCGGTCGATCACGATCACCGGGATCACCGTGGCCGAAGTCATCAGGGCATCAAGGTCGCGGGCCATCGGTCTCTCCGGGTAAGGACTTGTCTCAGAACTCAAAAAACACAGAGGCCCCGGCTTCTGCAAGCCCGGCCGCTTTACGGAATACGCCAAATAGCTCTCGACCGACACCGGTGGCTTCTGCGGGGGTCGGGGCGGCTGGGCGGGCGGCCAGTTCGGCTTCGCTGAGGCCTACGAGACTGACCGTGCCTTCAGGCGCGCACACGCGAATCACATCGCCGTCCTGGAGCCGGGCCAGCATTCCGCCCAGCTTGGCTTCCGGCGACATATGGATCGCGGCGGGCACCTTGCCCGAGGCCCCGGACATACGGCCGTCGGTCACCAAGGCCACCTTGAACCCCTTGTCCTGAAGAACCGACAGGGCGGGCGTCAGCTTATGCAGTTCGGGCATGCCATTGGCGGCCGGGCCCTGGAAGCGGATGACCGCAATGTGGTCACACTCCAGCTCTCCGCGCTTGAAGGCCGCGAGGAAATCGTCCTGGTCGTCGAACACGCGGGCCGGGGCCTCGACGGTTTGATGCTCCGGCGCAACGGCCGATGTCTTGATCACCGAGCGACCCAGCGGCCCAGTCAGGAGGCGCATCCCGCCTTCGGGCCGGAAGGGGTCCGCGACTCCACGCAGGATCTCGGGGTTCAGGCTTTCGGTCGCGGCGGGGCGCCAGGACAGAGACCCGTTGTCCAGCCAGGGCTCCTGAGCATAGGCAGACAACCCGTGGCCCACGACGGTCTCGACGTCCTCGTGCAGCAGGCCCGCCGCTAGCAGCTCACGGATGACAAAGCCCAAGCCCCCGGCGGCGTGGAAGTGGTTCACGTCGGCGGCTCCATTGGGATAGACCCGTGCCAGCAGCGGGGTAACCGCCGACAGGTCCGACATATCGTCCCAGGTCAGGATGAAGCCCGCCGCGCGTGCCATGGCCGGCAGGTGTAGGGCATGGTTGGTCGACCCGCCGGTGGCCATCAGGCCAACACAGGCGTTGACGAAGCTTTTGGCGCTCAGCACATCGGCCATGGCTCCGGCCTTGTCGCGGGCCAGCTTGGCGGCCTGAACCGTCGCCGCTTCCGTCAGGGCCTGACGCAAAGGCGTACCGGGATTGACAAAAGCGGTCCCCGGCAGGTGCAGACCCATAAACTCCATCAGCATCTGGTTGGAGTTGGCGGTCCCATAAAAGGTACAGGTGCCCGGCGCGTGGTAGGAGGCCGACTCGGCGGCCAGCAGGGCGTCTCGCCCGACTTCACCGCGCGCAAACTGTTCCCGGACCCGGGCTTTTTCCTTGTTCGGCAAGCCCGACGGCATCGGACCGGCGGGGACAAAGATCACGGGCATGTGGCCAAAGCGCAGGGCCCCCATCACCAGCCCCGGCACGATCTTGTCGCAAACCCCAAGGGCCAGCACCGCATCAAAAGCGTCGTGGCTGAGCGAAACCGCCGTGGCCATGGCGATCACGTCGCGGCTGAACAGCGACAGTTCCATGCCAGGTTGTCCCTGGGTCACCCCGTCGCACATGGCCGGAACGCCGCCGGCGACCTGGGCTACCGCGCCAACCTTGCGGGCTGCCTGTTTGATGACGTCCGGATAGGTCCCCAGCGGCTGGTGGGCCGACAGCATGTCGTTATAGGCTGTCACGATCCCGAGATTGGGGATCTGGCCCATAAGCGCCTGTTTTTCCTCTGCCGAGGAGGCGGCGAAGACGTGAGCGAGGTTGCCACAGGACAGACGCGCCCGCCCGGACCCCTTCGCCTTGGCCGCCTCAATGATCGCCAGATACTCGGACCGTGCGGCTCGGCTGCGGGCCTCGATCCGTTCTGTGACCGCTTGAAGCGTCGGGTGCAGCGATGTCGTCACGGGTACCTCACGATAGGATTGGGCTTACGGGGCCCAGCAGAATTCAACCGGCGTCTCCGTCTGGCGCAGGATCGCCCGCACGGGAGCTTCCTCGACCGGGCCATCGGACTGGGCCCAGCGATAGGCTTCGAGCTTGTCCTGGCCCTTGACCACGATGCGGATCTTGCGGGCGTTCAAAAGGCCACGCAGGCTCAGGGTCATGCGGTTTTCCGACCCCTGGGCGCCGACCGCCTTGACGCCGCGCACCAAAGCCGGATCGGACACATCCAGGGCGGCCTGAAGCCCCGGGGCATTGGGATAGAGCGAGGCCGTATGGCCATCGGTCCCCATCCCCAGCACCACCACATCGAAGGGCAGGGCAAGGGTGGCAACGGCGGCCCCGACTTCGGCCTCAGCCTCTTGCGGGGTGGCATGGGCGGTCATGAACGGCACCAGCCGCGCCGGAGCAGCGGCATTAACCAGAAGGCGCTTGCGCAGGCCCCCCTCATTGCTGGCCGGGCTGTCGGTATCGGCCCAGCGCTCATCCGATAGCGTGATGCCGACCTTGTCCCAGCCTATGGGGGCTTTCGAGAGCGCCTCATACAGCGGGAACGGAGTCGTGCCGCCTGCGCAGACCAGGCTGGCCGCGCCGTTCGCGGCCACGCCCGCATCCAGCTCCGCCGCGATTTCCGCGCTCAGGGTTTCGATCAGCAGATCAAAGCTGCCAAAAAAACGTTCGGTGACCGTCATGATTTACTCGTACCAGCTGTGACCGTTGCGTTCGGTCAGGGCAAAAGCCGCGGACGGCCCCCAGGTTCCGGCCGCATAGGGCGCGGGTTTCATGGCTTGGCGGGACCATCCGTCGATAATGGCATCCACCCACTGCCACGCCGCCTCGACTTCGTCGCGGCGCACGAACAGGGTGGGGTTGGCATTGAGCGCTTCAAGGATCAACCGCTCATAGGCAATCCGGCGGCGCGGGCGGGCGCTTTTGAAGGCATCCGACAGCGACAGGTTCAGGCTCAGCGGCTGAAGCTGCGCCCCGGCCAGATCCAGCGACGGCATCTTGTTCATCAGCGTCAGGGAGATTTCCTCCTCGGGCTGAAGCGTGATGGTCAGGCGGTTGGGCAGCAGCGCTGTGTTCGGAAAGATCGAATGCGGGACCGGTTTGAACTGGATCACGATCTGCGACGTGCGCTCGGGCATCCGCTTGCCGGTGCGCAGATAAAACGGCACCCCGGCCCAGCGCCAGTTGTCCACGTGGGCGCAAATGGCCACAAAGCTCTCAGTGTTGCTGTCCGCGCCCCCGGCTTCCTGGGCATAGCCCGGCACGGAAAACCCATTGGAGACACCGCTTGTGTACTGGCCGCGCACGGTTTTACGCTCGACCTCGGCCGTGGTGATCTTGCGCAGCGACCGCAGCACCTTGACCTTTTCGTTCCGCACCGAGTCCGGATCCAGACTGGCAGGCGGTTCCATGGCCACGAGGCAGAGAAGCTGCAACAGGTGGTTCTGGATCATATCGCGGATTGCGCCGTAATGATCGTAATAGGACCAGCGCCCCTCGACCCCGACGGTTTCGGCTACGGTAATCTGGACGTGGTCAATCGAGACCTTGTTCCACAGCGGCTCAAAGAAGGTATTGGCAAACCGCAGCGCCAGCAGGTTCTGGACCGCCTCTTTGCCGAGGTAGTGATCGATCCGATAGGTATTGCTTTCGGAAAATGCCCGCGCCAGACCGTCATTGATCGCGTTACAGCTTTCGAGATCCCGGCCCAGCGGTTTTTCCACCACCACCCGCGCATTGCCGTTGGTCAGGCCACAGCGCGCCAGATTGTCAGAAATCATCCCGTAGAGGCTGGGTGAGGTCGACAGGTAAAAGACCGTCTCCTTGGCACCATCTAGTAAATGAGCCAGCCGCACATAGGTTTCGGGTTGGTCGGCATCTCCGGCGCAATAGCGCAGACGGGCCTTGAAGCGCGCCCAGATTTCCGGGTCAAAGCTTTCGCCGACCCGTTTTTCCACGGCCTCTGCCACGCGGGTGGCAAACTCGGCGTCCGACATCTGTTGTCGCCCGGAACCGACGATCAGATAGGCCGGGTCCAGGCGGTTTTCCGTCTCAAGATAGTAGAGCGACGGAAACAGCATCCTTTGGGCCAGGTCACCCGTGGCCCCGAACAGGACAAAAAAACGCGTGTCGGTCATTGAGAGGCTTTCGGCATGTACATCGAGCGCTGCTGCG
>JBKBWB010000165.1:0-5205 GCA_046289215.1 Asticcacaulis sp.
GTCTCACTCATTTCAGGGACGGCGGAAGCGAAGCCCCCTCACCGTCCAGTAAGCGCCCGAGAACCCGGGCGGTATAGTCCACCAGCGGGATCACGCGGGCATAGTTCAGGCGCGCCGGGCCGATCACACCGATGGCGCCCAGCACTTTCTGACGCCCCGTCATATAGGGCGCCGCGATCACTGTGGAACCCGATAGCGAAAAAAGGCGCGTTTCTGAACCAATAAATATGCGTACACCCTCGGCATCGCGCACATTGTCCAAAAGACCGATCAGCTGCTCTTTCTGTTCAAGGTCGTCAAACAGCAGCCGGACCCGCTCCATATCCTCCTGGGTGTTGCGATCATCGAGCAAATTGGCCCGGCCTCGGACGATCAAGGCGCGATCGCGTCCTTCGCCCCCGGACCAGGCCGCCAGTCCATCTTCGATCAGGCGCGCCGCCGTTTCATCGAGCTGTTGGCGGGCGGATAACAGCTCCTGATCCATTTCCGCCTTGGCTTCCGCTAAGGTACGCCCCTTAATTCGAGCATTGAGAAAGTTTGACGCCTCTGAAAGGGCAGACGGAGTCACGCCGGGGGCGACCGCCATCAAGCGGTTCTCGACCGTACCGTCCTCAAACACCAGTATGGCCAGGGCCTGTTCACCGCCTAAGCGGACAAACTCGACATGTTTGACCCCGGCTTCCCGCACCGGCGTCATGACAAGACCTGCCCCGCCTGCCAGACCCGACAGCAGCGCACTGGCTTCCTTGAGGGCGCCCTCAAAATTGCGCCCATGGGCCCCGAGACGCGCCTCGATGTCGCGCTGGTCCTGTTCAGCCACATCACCGATTTCCATGAGGCCATCGACAAACAGGCGCAGGCCCATGTGCGTCGGCAACCGACCGGCACTGGTATGGGGCGCCGCCAGCAGGCCGAGCTGGGTCAAGTCCTGCATGGTGTTACGGATCGAGGCCGGTGACAGGGCCAGACCGCCCCGGGACACGGTGCGCGAACCGACCGGTTCACCGGTTTCCAGATAGGTCTCGACGATCCGACGAAAGATATCCCGTGCCCGCTCATCCAGGGTCGTCAGACTGGCGGAAGGGGTCCCAATCAGGGGCACCATACTATCCGGGAGAGGGGTCTTCTGCGTCATGTCCATCCTGTCCGTTTCCGCCCGTTTTGGGTTTGGTCTGACCCGGCATCCGGGTCAACCGGATGATGGACGGCCTATGTCAAATCAGGATAAGCCGAAGTGGATTTGAGACAAGTGCGTCTGACCCGATACCGGTACAAATACCCGGTCATTTCCAACAGTATGACTGGTCAATCCCGGCCATACCCCACCAGGAGCTATCCCATGCGCCCCAGCGGCCGTACCCCTGACTCCCTTCGCTCGGTCACGTTCGAAACCGGCATCACCCGTTATGCCGAAGGGTCCTGTCTTGTGAGCTTCGGCCACACCAAGGTGCTGGTCACCGCCAGCCTTGAAGAGGGCGTGCCCCCGTTTCTGCGCGGCAAGGGACAAGGCTGGGTGACCGCCGAGTACGGCATGCTGCCTCGCGCCACGCACACCCGAGGGCGCCGGGAAGCCACCGCCGGCAAACAGTCGGGCCGCACGCAGGAAATCCAGCGTTTGATCGGCCGCTCCTTACGGGCCGTCACGGACCTCAAGGCGCTCGGCGAACATCAAATCACGCTCGATTGTGACGTAATCCAAGCCGATGGCGGCACCCGCACCGCCGCCATCACCGGGGCCTGGGTCGCGCTGAAACTGGCCACCCGCTACCTTCTCGACGAAGGCGTGATCAACAAGGATCCGATCCTCGATCAGGTCGCCGCCATTTCTTGTGGCATCTTTGAAGGCGTCCCAGTTCTGGATCTCGATTACGAGGAAGACTCCAATGCCGAGGCGGATTCAAACTTCGTGCTGACCGCCAATGGCGGGATCGTGGAAATCCAGGCCACCGGCGAAAAGCGCGGCTTTGACCGGGCCGAGTTTGATAGCCTGTTCGCCCTAGCCCTGAACGGAACCAGTGCCCTGTTCGACATGCAAACAGACGCCGTCGAAAACGCCGCCAAGCGGTAGGATCAGAATAAGGTAGCCAGCCCAATCATCGCCGGGTTGGCTACCGAAATCCGGTTAATGGCAATCTCTTCCAGGAATGGACTTGTTGTGCCCTTAAAACCAAAACGTTGCAGGAACAGAGGTTGATCAAAAAGATCCCACAGTTCGCCCAAAAGGCTGCCTGTCAGATAGACTCCGCCCCGAGCGCCCATAGTCAGGACCAGATTTGAGGTCATAGTCCCCATCCAGCCGCTAAAAAGCTGAATGGTTTCCAATGCGCGCTCATGCCCTAGGCGGGCGCGGATCAAAATTTCCTCAGAGGTTGGCTGTTCGGGTTTATCCCCATCAAGCACACACAAGGCTTGCCAGATATTTCCAAGCCCTCCCTCAGACAAAACATGTTCGAAGGCGACATGATCAAACAAGGTCGCCAAATGGCTTAAAATCGCATCCTCACGACGCGACAACGCCACCAGATCAACACTGCCCCCCTCGGTGGGCATGGCAATCCAGCTACCATATCCATCTGGAACCAGGCCGGACACACCCAAACCCCGCCCAGCGCCCACAACGGCAATCACCTGTTCTGACTCGACAGTACCCGGCTTAAGAGATTGTATTTCATTCGTTTTAAGTGTTGGTATCGCCAAAGCCGTAGCCACGAAATTATTGACCAAGGTCAGGCGCTGAACACCGGTCCAGGCTTTAAGGGCTTCACGCTCCAGGGCGAAACTGTTTGGGCGCTCCAGCCCCCCCGGACGTTGCCATCCGTCTGCTGAAAACGCAGCTGCCGCCAGAATCGGGCTGCCTGCCGAGCAGAGGTAGTCGTCGATCACCTGTTCCAGATGCTCCGGAGTCTGGCACAGGTAACGAACAGACTGGTCCACACGCTGTCCCATTCGGGTCAGTCCCATGTGGATCCGCCCCCCATGCAACTCTGCGATCAGAACCGTGTCAGTCATCGGGACTCCGGAAACGTTTGATTGTCAGATCGGTTAGCTTAAATGCCAAACTTTAACTCTGCGATAAAACGGCAGATCAGTGTGCGGAAAATTTTCTCATTGCTTGCTCTAAGTGCGTACAACGCTTAGATGCCGCTTATGTCCTGTCTTGTGAAAATCTGTGGCCTCTCTTCGCCGGAGGGTGTGATCGCGGCGCGCGATGGCGGCGCGGCCTTTGTCGGCTTTGTTTTCTTTGACAAAAGCCCGCGAAATATCCGCCCCATGCTTGCACAAGACCTGACAAACCTGTTGTCACGAGGCAAAGGGCCTCCGGCAAAAAGCGTGGCCGTCTGTGTCGATCCCGACAATGATGCGCTCGCGCAGATGCTGACCCAGTTTAAACCGGATCTGATCCAGCTTCATGGCAAGGAAACACCGGCCCGTTGTGCCGAGATCCGCAGCGTGACCGGATGTGGGCTGATCAAGGCGGTTTCGGTCTCGGATGCCTCGGACATTCAGGCGGCTCGGGTTTTTGACAGTGTCGTGGACCACCTGTTGTTCGATGCGCGCCCGCCTAAGGATGCAGACTTGCCCGGTGGCGTCGGCGCACGGTTCGACTGGACGCTGTTACAAGGGCAACGGTTTTCCAAGCCTTGGTTTCTGGCCGGCGGGCTGGACCCTTGGAATGTCGCAGAGGCCGTACACATTTCTGGCGCACCCTTGGTCGATGTTTCCTCTGGCGTTGAACGCGGCCCGGGCCTAAAAGATCCGGCCCTGATCTCGGCGTTCCTAGAGCGCGTAAGGTCCGCATAGGTTCCGCCCAAGCCGGGCCTAGATATCCGTTTTCGGACAATCTTTCTGAATGTCCCTTTCACATGGAGCAGAGCATGAGCCTGACGACACCCCCCGAAGCCCCCGCCCGGATGTCGAACAGCTATGCCTGGCCGGACTCTGAGGGACGTTTTGGAACCTTTGGCGGCCGCTATGTCGCCGAAACCCTGATGCCGCTGATCCTGGAGCTGGACGAGGCCTATGAGGCGGCCAAGAAGGATCCGTCGTTTCAGGCTGAGCTGAACCAATATCTGACCCATTATGTCGGTCGTCCCAGCCCGCTCTATTTTGCCGAACGGCTGACGGAGCATTTCGGCGGGGCCAAGATCTATTTCAAGCGCGATGAGCTGAACCATACCGGCGCGCACAAGATCAATAACTGCATGGGCCAGATCCTTTTGGCCCGCCGCATGGGCCGGACCCGCATTATTGCTGAAACCGGTGCCGGTCAGCACGGCGTGGCCTCGGCCACCGTCTGCGCCCGCTTTGGCCTGCCGTGCACCGTTTATATGGGCGCAACCGATGTTGAGCGGCAAAAGCCCAATGTGTTCCGCATGAACCTTCTGGGGGCCACGGTCGTGCCCGTGACCAGCGGACGCGGCACGCTCAAGGACGCTATGAACGAAGCCATGCGCGACTGGGTCACCAATGTCGGCGATACCTATTATATCATTGGCACCGCTGCCGGACCGCATCCCTATCCGGCCATGGTGCGTGACTTCCAAACGGTGATTGGCCGCGAAGCCCGCGAACAGATCCTTCAGGCCGAAGGGCGTCTGCCTGATGCCGTAGTTGCCGCGATCGGCGGCGGCTCCAATGCGATTGGCCTGTTCCATCCGTTTATCGCCGATGAAAGCGTTCAGCTCGTCGGTGTCGAGGCGGCGGGCCATGGCATTGAGACCCCGGACCACGCCGCGTCCCTGACCGGGGGCCGTCCGGGGGTTCTGCATGGAAACAAGACCTACCTTCTGCAGGATGACGATGGCCAGATCCTGGAGGGTCATTCGATCTCGGCGGGTCTCGACTATCCCGGTATCGGGCCAGAGCACGCGCACCTGTTTGATACCGGCCGCGCGCGTTATATCTCCGCAACGGACAAGGAAGCCCTTCAGGCTTTCCAGCTCTGCTCGCAGCTCGAGGGGATTATCCCGGCCCTAGAGCCCGCCCATGCCTTGGCACGGGTGGGTGACCTAGCCAAGGAGATCGGCAAGGGCGGTCTGATTATTATGAATCTCTGTGGTCGCGGTGACAAAGACATCTTTACGGTCGCCGCCGCCCTTGGAAACGGTTTGGAGCAAAAGCTGTGACGGTTGCCCGCATTGATGCCTGTTTCAGCGCCCTGAAGGCGCAAAACAAAGCCGCGTTCATTGCCTATGTCATGGCCGG
>JBKBWB010000166.1:0-5200 GCA_046289215.1 Asticcacaulis sp.
CACCTGCTGATCCTCGACGAACCAACCAACCACCTTGATATCGACAGTCGCCGCGCGCTTTTGGATGCGCTCAACGACTATGAGGGGGCAGTGCTGATCATCACCCACGACCGCTCGCTGATGGAACTGGTGGCGGATCGCCTATGGCTGGTCAATGACGGCAAGGTCGTGCCCTATCACGACGATATGGATGCCTATGCCAAGCTGGTGATCGAGCGGGCCAAGGCGGCCACGGCCGCCGAAAAGGCCGAGATTCAAGCTGAGAGCGGGGTAAAATCCAAGGCCCCGGCCCTGTCCGGGAAAGAGGCCCGCAAGGCCGCGGCTGACGCGCGCGCCCAGATTGCCCCGCTTAAGAAAGCCGCCGAAACGCTTGAAAAAGAGATGGAAAAGATCAGCGCCCAGATCCAGAAGATCGAAGAAGCCTTGGGCGATGAGCAGCTCTATCTGAAGTTCCCGGACAAGGCCAAGGCGCTGGTGCTCGACAAGGGCAAGCTCGAAGCCAAGCTGGAAAGCGTTGAGGAACAGTGGCTGGCCGCCGCCGAAGTCTATGAAGCAGCCAAGCTCGAAGCGGGTCTTTAGCCGCAGCGGACCTCTTTGATGATCCCTGTGACCTTGTCGAACAGGATGTTCACCCGGTCAAAACGATAGTCCATGGTCATGGGACAGGTGGTGCAGGTCACCCGGCGCTTGGACGGATCCAGCGGGACCGGAATTTCGCTGCGTGACTTACCGACGAGATGCTGCAAGGCCTTGGCCTCACACATGTCGTCGGGGTCCCGGCTGGGCGCCGGTTTCGGCGACTGTGGTGCCGGTTTCGATGCGGGTGCCGAAGGGGCAGGCTTGACCGGGGCCGCATCCTGAGGCGCACAGGCCCGAAGGCCCAAACTGGCGACCAAGACCAAACCCGAAGCGATAAGCCCACGGGACAAGGTTTTTGTAGAAAGAGTCATGCCGTCACGCCTTCTTTTCCCAGCCCCCCCGGGCCGTTTGCTGCCAGTAGGATAGATCCAATCCCTCAGACTTCAAGCGTTTCCATTGGCTGCGGGCATGGGCCACCGCCGCGTCGGAGCGTCCGTCAAACAGGATCAAACAGCGCTGGAAGGCCGCAAGATCCCCCGGCTCGGCCCCATCAAGCAGGAACAAAGCCTCGGCCCCGGTTGGGTTCGTGACTGGGTCATGACCGAGCAACACGGGCTGGCGTTCCGCATAAGGCCCGCTTTCCAGACCGTGTGGCAGGAACGACTCGTCGCGCCAGCTCCAGAGCCAGCCGTCGAGATGCTCCAGCCGCTCGGCCAGAGGCGAGCAGACGCGGGCTTTCCAGCCCCGCGCCAGCGTCTTCTCCAGCAGTTCAGGCAGGGCCTGATCGAGGGCCGTCTGTTCTAGATGATAGAACCAAACGGCGCACCCGCTTGCCCCGCCCTCCGTGCTCATCGCCTCAGCCCTCGTAGCGATCGGCCACCAGCTGATCGAGCAGGCGCACGCCATAGCCCGTGGCCCCGACCGGAACGCTCGGGGTGCGCTCTTCTTTGGTCCAAGCGGTCGGCGCGATGTCGATATGCGCCCACGGGGTGTCCTTCACGAAGCGTTGCAGGAACAAAGCCGCGGTGATGGACCCGGCCCCACGACCGCCGATGTTCTTCATATCGGCAATCGGGCTGTCGATCAGCTTTTCGTACTGGGGCGGCAACGGCAGACGCCAGGAGTTCTCACCGGTGGCCTTTGAAGCCGCGGCCAAGGCCTCAGCCAGGGCATCATCATTGGCGAATACCCCGGCGTAATCGAGACCGAGCGCAATGATCATGGCCCCGGTCAGGGTCGCCAGATCGATCATCACCTTGGGCTGGAATCGCTGCTGGCAGTACCAGAGGGCGTCAGCCAGCACGAGGCGGCCTTCGGCATCGGTATTGAGAATTTCGATGGTCTGGCCCGACATCGACTTGACCACATCACCCGGACGCTGGGCCTTGCCATCGGGCATGTTTTCAACAAGCCCAAGGATACCGACGGCATTGACCTTGGCCTTACGACCCGCAAGCGCAACCATGGCCCCGGCCACAGCCCCGGCCCCGCCCATGTCCCATTTCATTTCTTCCATGCCCTCGCCGGGCTTGAGCGAAATGCCGCCGGTGTCAAAACAAACACCCTTGCCGACAAAGGCAACCGGCGCGGCGGATTTATCCTCCGCCCCAAGCCAACGGATCACCGCCAACTGGCTTTCACGTTCACTGCCAAGGCCCACGCCTAACAGGCTGTGCATTCCGAGTTTTTCCATATCGGCTTCACCCAGGATCTCAACTTCGAGCCCGAGCGACTCCCAAGCCTTTACGCGGCGGGCAAATTCGGCCGGATAAAGCACATTGGCCGGTTCAGAGACGAGATCGCGACAGAACTCAACGCCCTGAGCAATGGCCGCTAAACGGCTGTAAGCGGCCTCCGCCGCCGTCACATCCGAGGTCACGATTTCAAGCGTGGTGATCGACGGAAGTTTGTCGGGCTTTTGCGTCGTCCGATAGTGATCAAAGCGATAGGCCGCCAGTCGCCCACCAAAGGCCGCCTGAGCAGCCAGGTCTGGCGACAGGTGCGACACGTCCAGCGCCACGGTGGCCTGACCGCTCATTTTCGCGTTGGCATAGGCGGACCCGCCAAGGGCCTCTGCAGCCAGGGCATCCAGCTCCGCGGCCTTGCCGGCTCCCAAGGCAATCACAACCGGTTGGCTGAGGCCCACTGGTGCCAGAACCGACAGGCTTTGCCCCTTCGCACCCGTAAAGCGACCCGATGCTACCGCGCGCGCTAAGGCCCCACCAGTCTTGGTGTCTAGGGACTGAGCTGGGGCGGTAAGGGCCCGTGATTCGTGAACCAAAACCGCCAGAACGGCATCCGATGCCGCGTCTGTGACAAATTTGACGTTCATTGGGGGTACTCCTGTCATACGGATCGGCACTTAACCCTGCCGATTAGCGGGAAATCGTGTTCGGACACTGTTTCTTACAAGTCCGGACGTGTAAGAGAAGCCTAAAGTTTACCATGCGCCCTGATAACGGTCCGAATGCAACTTATTGAACGCTATTTATTCAGGCAGTTTCTCGGTCCAATTGGCGGGGCTATCGCCGCCCTGACGATCGTGGCTGTGCTGAGCCAAAGTCTGGCCTCAATGGAACTGATTGTCCAGAGAGGACAAAGTGCAGCGGTCCTGGCCCAGGTGGTTCTGTTTTCCTTACCTGAGTTGACCAGCCTGATCCTGCCCATCGCAGTTTTTGTCGGTCTTCTTATAAGCTTAAACCGCCTGCACACAGAGCATGAGTTTGTCGCTTGCTTTGCAGGCGGGATGAGCCGGTGGAGGGCGACAGCCGCAGCGATCCGACTGGGTGTGATTCTGACACTGGTTTGCCTTGTTGCTAATCTTTTTCTCCAGCCGCTTTCGGCACGGGAAAAACGGGAATTGCTGTATGCTGCCAAAACAGATCTGGCCGCCACACTCGTTCGCGAAGGTGAATTTGTCACGACAGGTAATATGACGATCTATACCCAGCGGATCGATCAAAACGGCTTGCTGCGACAACTGTTTATCCACATCGCCTCCCCGTCTGGGGACAAGACTTATAGCGCTCAAACAGGGCGGATCATCAATGACAAGGGCAACCCTAGCCTGATCATGCGCAAAGGCACACATCAGGAGCTCAATAACGACGGATTCCTGAACTACCTCTCATTTGATGAATACGCTTTCGATCTCGGCCCTTATGTCGATCAAGAAGAAAGTCTGTATTACAAAGCTTCTGATCGCTGGGTTCATGAACTTGTCTTCCCGAATCTGGAAATTGAGTTCGAAGCCCGCAATCGACTTGAATTTTTGGCTGAAGGGCATGCCCGGATCGCTTCGCCCCTCTATGTCATGACCTTTATCATGCTTGCGCTCGTCGGCGTTCTGGGCGGAAGCTTTAGTCGCGTTGGTTATGGCAAACGCATTGCGACCGTAGCCGCCATTGCGGCAGCAACCCGGATTGTCGGCTTCGGCATGACAGCCGCCAGCACAAATGCGGCTTGGCTTAATGTGTTACAGTATCTGGTCCCGCTGATCCCCCTCCTGATTTCGGCGAAGATTCTTTTTGGAAGACCGAAGTCGACACATCCGCAGCTCGAGTCGCTTACACCGCTCACCACCGCGACAATCGCTGGAGGACGCTGAGACATGGCACGAAAGCTCACTAAACTATCGCCTTTCAGCATTCCGTTCAGCTTTGGCCGCATCGAGGACTATGTCCTAAAACGCGTTCTTGCTTCGACGCTTACGACGCTTCTTGTATTGTCCAGCATAATATTCTTAATCGACTTTGTTGAAATATCGCGCACGGTCGGCGTCCGGAGCGATGTCGGATCCTTACAAATTCTAGGCCTTATGCTGCTCAAATCGCCAAGCATCATTCTGGTTCTACTACCTTTTGTTTTTCTTTTTGGCTCACTTGCTGCGTTTGTGAGTCTCAATCGAAAAAGTGAACTGATCGCTATGCGGGCCGCGGGTGTTTCAGCCTGGCGGTTTGTTTTTCCGGCCATGGCAACGGCCGGCGTAACCGGCATTCTTACTGTTTTTGTCTTCAACCCCTTCGCGTCCTTGTTGTCGGAGCGGTACGAGCGAATCAGCCAGCAGGCGATTGCCGCTTTGACACAAACGGACAACCGACCCATTTTCCTTCGTCAGGGTGATGGTGAAACCCAAATTGTCGTACGGGCCAATAGCCGCAGTATGCCAGGAAACAAACTCCAGGGCGTTTCGCTTTGGATTTTCAAGATTGACAGTGTTGGCAACTCACAATTTAGCAAACGTATTGACGCTGCTAGCGCAATATTGAAACCCGGCTTTTGGGAGTTGCACAAAGCTCGTGAAGCACAGCCGGGTGAACAGGCTGACAATTACAATATCTTGACGATCCCCTCTGTACTCGATCCTCGATCGGCTTTTGAAAATTATGCATCACCGGAAGCTACGCCTTTCTGGAAACTTCCCAGCTTGATTTCGGAAATTGAAAATGCGGGCTTTTCGGCTACGGCCTACCGTCTGCGACTACACCAATTGCTGGCCATGCCCGTGATGTTTGCGGCTATGGCAGCAATGGGTGCGATCTTTTCCCTGCGTTTGATGCGCTTAGGCGGCTTGGCCCGTCTTGCAGCTTCAGGGGTCGCATTGGGCTTTTTAATATTCTTT
>JBKBWB010000167.1:0-5073 GCA_046289215.1 Asticcacaulis sp.
ACGCCCCCTCCCCCCACGCGGTCAGGGCCGCAATGATAAGACCCTTCAACACCGAACTGCCCGGGGCGGCCCTTGCGCCTCCCCGGGTGTTTTTTGCCTGAATGCCTTCTTGAACTGGCCTAGAAGCCTTTGAAAGGACCTGCCCATGTCGATGGATGCCCTGCGCGATCTGATCCCGGCCTATGCCAAGGACCTGTCGCTGAACCTCTCGACCCTTGCCTCGGAAACCACCCTGACCGACCAGCAAAAGTGGGGCTGCTTCTTGTCTTGCGCCCATGCGGTCGGCGTGGCCCCGGTGGTCAAGACCCTCGAAGCTGCGGCCGCCACGGTTCTGACGCCTGAAGCGCTGAATGCGGCCAAGGCTGCTGCGGCCATCATGGGCATGAACAACGTCTACTATCGCGCCCTGCACCTGATGCATAACCAAGAATATGCCACGCTCCCGGCCCGACTGCGCATGAACATTCTCGGCAATCCGGGCGTGCCCAAGGTCGATTTCGAGCTGTGGTCACTGGCCGTGTCGGCCATCAACGGCTGTGGCATGTGCCTCGACAGCCACGAAAAAGTAGTCCGCCAGCATGATCTGACCAATGTCCAGGTCCAGGCGGCCCTGCGCATCGCCTCGGTGGTCAATGCCGTCAGCGCCGTCCTGCGCGCCGAAGCGGCCCTGAACGGCTGATTGATCACGGCGCCCCACGCCCTAGACCCGCCTGGCCCCACCAGGCGGGTTTTACTGTGCCGAGGCCAAGGCCTCAAAATGGACGGGCGATCCCCAGAAGGCTTCGACAATGCTCGATTGCTGACGCGGCTCGCCCGTGGTCAGGAACCGGCGCTGGCCTGTACCGCCCGCAATATATTCGGGATGACGCTCAAGGTAGCGGCCTAAGGCTTCGGCCACACTGGACGGCTGATGGATCAGCGGCGTGCCCGGCGGCAGAGCCCGCACAAACAGGTCCGCAACGATCTCATAGTGGGTACAGCCCAAAATGGCCCGGTCCGGCATGCGCCCGACCCGCAAGGCCAGGGCCTCGACATGGCCTTTGATCTTGTCCGCCAGAGCCTCGGTCTCGGCCCCGCGCTCGATCAAATCCGCCAGCCCCGGACAGGGCTCGGCAAACACCGCCAGATCCTGACGCCGCTTGTCGATCTCGATTTCATAAACGCGGCTCTTGGCAGTCGCCTGGGTACAGAACAGGCCAAGAATATCCAGCCGCTCGATCTTGTCACCCCGGCGTTCAGCCTCATGCTCCCAGGGCAGGCCTGTGGCGGCTTCGATGGTCGGCACGATGATCCCCAGCACATTGACCGGACGCCCGAGGGTCTTGCGATAATCCGGCAACCACGTCTGCTGTAACCGCCGCAGCGCCACCGCCGAGGCCGTATTGCAGGCGAGGATCACCACATTGGCACCGGCCTGAAACAAGGCCTCGCACCCGGCCCGCGTCAGGTCCACGATCTCCTCGCCCGCTCGACCGCCATAGGGCGCGTGCGCTTGGTCGGCCAGATACAGGAAATCCGCCTCAGGGAGCCGGTCCACGAGGGCGCGATGGATGCTCAGCCCACCGACGCCGGAGTCAAAAACACCTATCGCCATAGGCCGATTTAGACCGCTCCCGGCCCGGACGGCAAGAGCCGTCCAGAGCCGACCTCACCGTTATGTCAGAAGCGGTAAACGTAGAACGCCCCGGCGGAGACTTGATCTTCGCTCCCCTTGAGCCGGACGATCGGGCTGTCTGCCGCATCGCCCATCAGCTTGGTATAGCTGACGAGGCCCAGCACCGCGCTGTTTTGCGACAAGGGCAGCACCGTCAGGGCCGAGACCGCCGCGCTTTGCAGCCCGCCCTTGGGCGAATAGACCGCATAGCCACTGCGGGCCGATTGGGCGGCGTTGACGCCGAAATAGGTCTGGTTGACATCCTTGCTCACAAACTGAGCATCGGCCCCGAGCGAGACAATCACCGGCTTGAGGCGGAACGAGCGGCCCACCGACACCCGCGCCGTGGAGCCGCCATGGGCATCCGACACATCCGTCAGGGCCACGATCTTGGCCGACCAGCCGTCCTTGCGCCACTCGGCAAAGCCCCCGGCTTCGATCGCCAGATCCACGTCCCCCAGACCTTTGAGGGCATCGTTCTCGCTTTCGTCCCGCGCAAAGCGCACCCGCGCCACAGGACCCGCGCGGAAGTCATCGGTGCGGATCAGATTGACCCCAAGCCCCTCCTGAACCGAGAAAAAGGCGATGTCTTTGTAGGCTAAATTGATAAACGGCACCGCAAAGGTGCGCCGGTCATCCGAGCCGTCATAGTCCGGGCCATTGAACGCTGCGACCCCGACATCCACCTGCCAGTCGCCCTTGGTCTGTCCCGGCGGCAAGGGTCGGTCGAGCACGGCGGGCTGAGCCAGAGCGGTCCCGGCTACACACAGCCCCATCAGGGCCAGTACGCCCGAACGGGCAAAAATGGTGAATGGGGCAGCAGACATAGAACCCTCCTAAAATTAACCTTCCAGCCTTTACGCACGCTTACAGCGTTCGGATCCCGCAAACAATCCACAGGCCTCGCTCAGGCTTGGCCCGTTAAACATTACAAGCCCGTCATGTGACTTGATCCCAGAAGCGACTACTGTGGGCCATCTGCTCATGACTGAGGATACGCTCATGACCCTTTCGCGCCGTACCGCCACCCTTTTGGCGTCTGTTGCCCTGACCGCTTTGGTCAGCCCGGCCCTGGCCCACGATGGCCACGCCCATGCCCCCAAGGCGGCTCCGTCTGCCGTGGCTCCGGCCACCAACCCGCTGCTGGCGGAATGGACCGGCCCCTATGGCGGGGTCCCGCCCTTCGACAAGGTCAAGGTGTCGGACTTTGAACCGGCTATCGATGCCGCCATTGCCGACCAGCTGGCCAAGATCGACGCCATCGCCAAGAACCCGGCTCCGGCCACGTTTGAAAACACGATCATTCCGCTGGAACGTTCGGGCGCGATGCTGAACCGCGTCGGGACCATTACCGGCATCTGGTTCTCGAACCTCGCCAGTGAGGATGTTCAGGCCGTTCAGGGGCGCATCGCCCCGAAATATGCGGCTCTCGGCAATGCCATCAACCAGAATGCTGCCTTGTTCCAGCGCATTGAAACCGTCTGGAAAAACGCCGACAAGGCGGGTCTGAACACTGAGCAAAAGCGCGTGGTCGAGCTGGCCTATAACGACCTTGTCCGCGCCGGTGCCAAGCTGAGCCCGGAAACCAAGGCCCGTGTGGCTGCGATCAACACCGAGCTGGCGGGCCTGTTCAACACCTTCAGCAAGAACCTGCTTGCCGACGAAGGCACCTATATTGTCCTCAAGGGCGAAGCGGATCTGGCCGGGCTTCCGGCGGACCTGCGCGCCGCCGCTGCCAGCCTCGCCAAGGCGCGCGGGCTAGAGGGCCAGTTCATCGTCGCCAATACCCGGTCGAGCGTCGATCCGTTCCTTGCCGCCTCGACCAACCGCGCCCTGCGCGAAAAAGTCTGGCGCGCCTTTGTCAACCGTGGCGACAACGGCGATGCCAACGACAACAACGCCGTGATTGCCAAGATCCTCAAGCTACGGGCTGAGCGCGCCAAGCTCTTGGGCTACAAGACCCATGCCCACTGGCGCGTGGAAAACCAGATGGCCAAGACCCCCGAGGCGGCCATGGACCTGATGGTCAAGGTCTGGGGCCCGGCCGTTGAGCGCGTTAAGGAAGAAGTCGCCGACATGCAGGCGGTGGCCGACGCCGAAGCCAAGGCGGGCAAGGGTTCGAAGATCACCATCGAGCCTTGGGACTATCGCTTCTATGCCGAAAAAGTCCGCAAGGCGAAGTACGACCTCGATCAAAACGAGGTCAAACAGTACCTGCAACTCGACAAGATGGTCGAGGGCATGTTCTGGGCGGCCAACACCATCTATGGCTATGAGTTCAAAAAGGTCACGGATGTGCCGGTGTTCCACCCAGACGTCAGCGTCTATCGCGTGGACCGCAATGGCCAGCTTGTCGGCCTGTTCTACTTTGATCCCTATGGCCGCCCGGGCAAGCGCTCCGGGGCCTGGATGAACAGCTATCGCGCCCAGCAGAAGATGGATGGCGACATCAAGACCATCGTCTCCAACAACTCCAACTTCGTCAAAACCACTTCGGGTGAGCCGATCCTGATTTCCTGGGATGACACCCGCACCCTGTTCCACGAGTTTGGCCATGCCCTCAACGGACTGTCATCAAACGTGACCTATCCGTCGGTGTCGGGCACCGCCAATGCCCGGGACTTTGTGGAATTCCCGTCCCAGATCAATGAGCACTGGTTCCCGACCCCGGAACTCTTGAGCAAGTTTGCCCTGCACTACAAGACCGGCGAGCCCCTGCCCGCCAGCCTGCTGGCCAAGATCGAAAACGCCGGCAAGTTCAATCAGGGCTTTGCCACGGTCGAGGCCACGGCCAGCGCCCTGATCGACATGAAGCTGCACCTGGCCGGGGACACCCCGATTGATCCGGATGCGTTCGAGCGCGAAACCCTGACGGCGCTCAACATGCCCAAAGAGCTGGTCATGCGTCACCGCACCCCGCAATTTGGCCATGTCTTCTCCAGCGACGGCTATTCGGCGGGCTACTATGGCTATCTGTGGTCCGACAGCCTGACCGCCGATGCCTGGGAAGCCTTTGAAGAGGGCCAGGGTGCCTATGACAAGGCCGTGGCCAAGCGGTTCCAGGACACGATCCTGGCGGTCGGGGACTCGGTCGATCCGGCCCAGGCCTTCCGCAACTTCCGCGGCCGCGACGTCAACCCCGAAGCCCTGATGCGCAAGCGCGGCTTTGTCAGCAAGAAGAAGTAAGCCCGACGCAAAACAGCCAGAGGGGCAACCCTCCGGCTGTTATCGTGGTAAAATCCAACCCCCGTCCGGTCCCGCCGGGCGGGGGTTTTGTCTTGAACACACACCCCGCATTGACCCCGCATTGACTCCGGCGGGGTTCGGCGGCATAAGGCCGCTCTTCTGGCGCCAGTGCGAGCTGCGCCTCTACCGTCACGACCCCGGCCTTCCAATATGCGAAGGGTCCATCCGGACGA
>JBKBWB010000168.1:0-522 GCA_046289215.1 Asticcacaulis sp.
ACCCACGACTGGCGTAAATTCCTTAAGCCCGAAGAGATTTCTGGCTTCCTGCGGGACAGCGGCCTCGCCCTTCAAGGGCCGTTTGGGGTCAGCTATAACCTCCTGAGTGACCAGTGGTCTTTATCGTCAGATACCACCATCAACTATATGATGACCGGCACCCGTCCGCCCGCCTGACCCGGTTCGGGATCTTGTCAGGTCCCGGCTTTGATGCTTTTAGCGAGGCATGACCACGCTCGTAAAAGCCTGGGCCTATGCACAGGCCCAACTCAAAGCCGCCCGCATCGACAGCCCGGCTATCGACGCACGCCTGTTGCTCGAAGCGGCCAGCGGGGCCACCCGCATGGACATTCTAACCGACCCGCATCGCGAACTGCCGGATGCGGTCATGACCCAGCTTGAGCTGTATCTGGAACGCCGCAAGCGCCGCGAGCCGGTGGCCCGCATTCTGGGTCGCAAGGGCTTCTGGAAGCTGATGCTGTCCCTGACCCCGGCGGTTCTGGTCCCGCGCCCAGAGACGGA
>JBKBWB010000168.1:532-5069 GCA_046289215.1 Asticcacaulis sp.
GGAGTGCCTCGTGGATATGGTGCTCAAGGCCACGACCGAGCACGAACGGTTCACGATCGCCGACCTTGGTGTGGGATCTGGGGCGATGCTGCTGGCGATTCTGGCTGAGCGCCCGGCTGCTCGCGGCCTCGGCACCGATATTTCCGAGGACGCCCTGGCTGTGGCCCGGGACAATGCGGCCTCTCTGGGCCTTGACGGCCGCGCGGCCTTTTTGCGCACCTCCTGGGCCGATGGGCTGGATGGCGAAGGCTTTGATTGGGTTGTTTCCAACCCGCCCTATATCCGTTCGGATGTGATCCCGGAACTGGATCCCGAAGTGCGCGAACATGACCCCATGCTGGCGCTTGATGGGGGACCGGACGGGCTTGAGGCCTATCGTCATCTCGCACCCGAGATTTTCCGCCTGCTGAAACCGGGCGGTCGCGTGTTGCTGGAAATCGGCTTTGACCAGTCCGATGAGGTTGAGGCCCTGATGACCGCTGCGGGCTTTGCTGAGGTTGTGACCTATAAGGATCTGTCGGATCAGCCGCGCATCGTCAGTGCCCGCAAGAAATCCCTTGGCTAAAGCCGCGCGAGTCGCTAAGCAGAGGTGTCTTCCGCTCTTCGTGGCTTGTTCACGCGGCCTTGCTGCTGAACCACACCCGACGGGATCCTGAGGCGTTGCGGTCGCTTACCTTCAACGCGCGCTCCACGGCAGACATAAACCTCGGCTCAAAGTAATCAGCACAGGACAAAACGCCCTGGCTCTGGCTTTAGCCGCCTCACCGGATGATGAATCCGGTGTCGCCGAAAACGGTTGTCACACATGAAAGACTTTCGGGGCATGAAACGGCAGCGTGGCCGCAATCGCAAGCCCGCCGGGAATAACGCCAATCCGAACCGCGCCTATGAGTCCAACGGACCCGAGGGCGTCAAGGTTCGCGGAAACGCCCAGACTATCTATGAAAAATACCAGCAGCTCGCGCGCGATGCCAATGCGTCCGGCGACCGGGTTCTGGCCGAAAACCACCTGCAACATGCGGAGCATTACTTCCGCCTGATCCGGGCCATGCAGCCCCAGCGCCCGGTGTCGGACTTCGTCCAGCGTGATCCGTTCTCGAACGGCTTCGACTTCGATGAAGACGACGGCGATAACGACACGGGCAACGAGGCGGAAACCGAATCGGATGGCGCGGAGCCCTCTGAACGTCCGGATCGGCATGAGCGTTCGGAGCGGAATGATCGCTATGACCGCAACGAGCGCCGCGACCGCAATGACCGCCGGGACCGGGACCGTAACCGGGATGACCGCAATCGCGATGACAGAAATCGCGATGACAGGCCCAGAGACGACCGGCCCAGAGACGACAGGCCCAGAGACGACCGGCCCAGAGATGACCGGCCTCGGGATGACCGTCCTCGGGATGACCGTCCTCGAGAGGAGCGCCCACGCGATGAAAACGGGGATCGCCGCGAAAGCCGGCGTGATCGCTATGAGCGTCGCCGGAACCAGCGCTATACCAGCGATGGCTTTTCTGCAGACACAAGCCAGGAAGCCGGTCCCGTCGAAGCGCCGACCTACGACCCCCTAGCCGTGATTGCGCCAAGCAGCGCGCCGCTGACAGACAGCCACCCGGCAGAGGCGCCTGTCTTTGTCCAAGAACTGCGCCCTGAGGCCCGCACCGAGGTTCCCTCATCCGATCCGGCGCCGCGTGGCCGCGGCCGCCCGCGGCGCGTGGACAATGCGCCTGTACGCGAGGACATCAGTGCTGATGCCAGCCAGCTCCCCGCTTTTCTTCAGGCTAGCGTGTTGCCCGCCGGCGGTGATGTCAGCAACGGGTCTGTACCAGATGTGCCGGTCAAGCGAGGCCGAGGCCGCCCCCGTCGCGTTCCCTTGGGCGAGGACAGCTGATCCCTAATCAGCTGAAGTAGATCAAATGAGAGGCTGACCTGCGTCAGCCTCTTTTTTTGTCCTGGTGTTGGGCCAGATGATGCAGAACGATCCCCGAGGTGGTGGCAACATTGAGCGAGTCAAACCCACCCCGCATGGGGATGGCGACACTGTCCGCACAGCGCAGGGTCTCAGTCGCCAGCCCCGGCCCCTCGGCTCCGAACAAGGCGGCGACTCGATCCGGCACCGGATAGTCAGACAGCACATACCGACCCGACGGGCTAAGCGCCATGGCTGTCAGGCCGTGGGCCTCAAACGCAGCGAGCGCCTCAGCCTCGCTGTCCGCCCAGGCGAGGGGTAACCCCAAGGCCGCCCCGACCGAGACCCGAAGCGCCTTACGATAAAACGGATCACAACAGCGCGAATCGAGTACCACCAGATCCACCCCAAACGCTGCCGCATTGCGCAGCAGTCCCCCCATATTGTCGTGATTGCTGATCCCAAATAGACCAAGAACACGTGTCCGCCCTGGCAGGGCCGCCAGCGCCGCCTTGAGATCCGGCATCGGTCCGCGCATACCCAGCGCCAAAATACCCCGGTGCAAGTCAAATCCGGCGATCGCATTCAGCACCGCCTGAGAGGCCATCATGACGGGCACATGGGGTTTTCCAGCCCCAAAGAGCATGTCCCGGATCCGGGCCTCATGGCGGGCGGCGATCAGTATACTTTCGGTTTGATGCCATGGGGACGCCAATAGCCCTCGCAGGACCACCGCGCCCTCGGCGATAAACCGCCCGCCGCGTCCCAAAAGATCGCGTTCCCGGATGCCGACATAGTCCGCAACCCTTGGATCCAGCGGGTTCTCGATTTCAAGCGGATCTATTTGCATGGGGGCATTGGCATTCGGTTGGGTCATCCCTATTATATTAGACGAAGTGAAATTAACTGAGTGCTGTTATGACCGTCAAAGAGCTGACCCCCGCCGAAGTCAAGGCCGCCATGGACGCCGGTCACTGTCTGGTGATTGACGTGCGCGAGCCGCACGAACATGACAACGAGAAAATCCCAGGGGCCGTCTTGTTTCCTCTGTCGAGCTTTGTCCCAGCAAATCTTCCGGATGCTGATGGTAAAACGGTCATCCTGCATTGCGCGGGTGGCGTAAGATCGCTTCAGGCCTTGCACCTTTGCCAGCAAGCCGGTTTGAACGTCACCTGCCACATGAAGGGCGGGATCAACGCCTGGAAAGCCAGCCGTTTGCCGACTGAGTAACCCATGTGCTTTCGGGCAATGCGCCCACTTTCGGAAAATGCGTACCATGACCCTTCCCGTTCGCGATCTGACAGCCTCGTCTGATTTAGCCCAGCTTGAGGCCAGCGCCCACGAGGCTTCCCGACTGCTCAAGCTGATGGCCAATGAGCAGCGCCTGCTGCTGTTATGCCGGATCGCCGAAGAGGAAGTTTCGGTTGGGGACCTGTCTGATTATGTCGGCCTCGCCCAGTCGGCCGTTTCTCAGCATCTGGCCAAGCTTCGTGCTGAGGGGGTCGTCTCAACCCGCCGCGAGGCTCAGACGATCTATTACCGGCTGAGCAACACGGCGGCGCGGGAAATCATCAATGTCCTGTGCAGCCTTTATGGCCCCGGTCAGACCCGGCCTACGCGCGCACAATAGGCTCAAACGGGTCCGGGCGGGACAGCCGCTGGTCAAATCCCTCTAAGTGGATTACCACGGGGCTATGATGACCGCTTCGCCCGGATTGACCGGGATTTATGGCCAGCTCCCGCGCCCGCTGGAGTCCTATGCCGATTTGCCCCGGGACTCGGTGCGCCTGTCCCCGCTTGAGCCGGGCGCGCGCCTGATCGACACCCTTGAGACAGAAAGCTTCAACCGCTTGGCGCTTCTGGCCCCGCGCGGGACGCAAGAGCGCAGCTTTGCGCTCGCGCATGCGCTTCGCGCCTTGCAACCTGGCGGCCAGCTCATTGCCATGGCCCCCAAGGACAAGGGCGGCCATCGCCTAGGCAAGGAACTCGCGGCGCTGGGATGCGCGGTCTATGAGACGGCCAAGGCCCATCACCGCATATGTCAGACCGAGCGACCAACGGACCTCAGCGCCCTTGACGCGGCGTTACGAGCCGGTGGCCTGCAACAGCCCAAGGCGCTGGGCGGCCTCTGGAGCCAACCCGGCGTGTTCAGTTGGGACAGACCCGACAGCGGCACTGAAACCCTGCTGGCCGTCTTGCCGGACCTCAAGGGTAAGGGGGCGGACTTTGGCTGTGGGATTGGGTTGATCAGCCAGGCTTTGTTAGCGCAATCTGGGATTACCCGGCTCTATGGCCTCGACATCGACGGCCGCGCCATTCGTGCCGCCCAGAAGAACCTGTCGGATCCGCGCCTGAGCTTGCACTGGCATGATGTACGTCTGCCGCTCGACGGGCTTGCCGATCTGGATTTTGTCGTCATGAACCCGCCCTTCCATGACGGTCCGGATGAGGACAAACAGCTCGGCCAGGCCTTTATCCGTGTCGCCGCCGAACGTCTACGTCCCGGGGGCGTGTGCTGGCTCGTGGCCAATCGCCACCTGCCCTACGAAGCCGAACTCAAAAACCGCTTCACCCACGGCCGTCTGGTCATCGAGGCCAATGGATTCAAGGTCTATGAGGCCATCCGAT
>JBKBWB010000169.1:0-5055 GCA_046289215.1 Asticcacaulis sp.
CGGGGGCGGTCGCAGCGGCGGGGCCAATGCTCGCTTTGACGGGGTGGATCTGGAAGACATTTTTGACATCTTTGGCGGTGCGGGCATGGGCGGTCAGGCCCGCAGCCGGGGTGGATTTGGCGGGGGCCCGGGTGGGGGCCCGGGTGGGGGTATGGGCGGTGGTCCGGCCAAGGGCGCGGACATCAAGGCCAGCCTCGATATTGAGCTGTTCGATACAATTTTGGGCAACACGCGTCGGGTGGTGTTTTCCGACGGGCGCACCGTCGATGTGACGATCCCCAAGGGGGCAACTGACGGTCAGACCCTGCGCCTGCGGGGGCAGGGGAGCATGGGGCGTCATGGCCTGGCCGGGGATGCCTTGATCACGCTGAAGCTGCGTCCGCATCCGGTCTTCAGCCCCGATGGCGCGGATCTTTACATGGATCTGGCGGTCAGCCTGCCGGATGCAGTGCTGGGCGGCAAGGTCGAGGCCCCGACCCCGGATGGGCCGGTCAGTATCACAGTGCCCAAATATACGCAGTCGGGGGCCATGCTTCGGTTAAAAGGTCGAGGCGGCTATGATACGACGACCACCAAGCGGGGGGACCTGTTTGCCCGCTTGATTGTCGCCTTGCCGGACGGGCCGGATCCCCGCCTTGAGGCCTTGGCGGACACGATGCGTCAGGAGGGGGGCTATGTCCCTAAGCCCCTGAAACCTGTCCGACGTTGACGGACTTATTCAGGCCCTGTTCAGATGGGGCGGACTAGAAAGAGCCCATGACCCGCAAACCCGCCCCCTCTGCTCTTGGACCTTTCCCGCTGATCCGGCGGGCGGGCCTCCTCCTGACGGCACTTGGTGTTCTTTGCTGTGCGGCCCTGCCGGCCGGGGCTCAGGATTTGAAGTTCGATCCGATGCGCTCCAGCCGCCTGCAGCAGGATGACGCCTATCGGGACACCCGCCAGGGCCGGATTGTGCCGCTCGATCGGGTGATTGAACAGATCCGCCGTCGCACACCGGGGCGGCTGCTGAATGCCGGTCTCGAAGAAGGCCGCGATGGTCGCCAGATCTATCGGGTCCGCTGGGCCACTGATGATGGGCGCCGGATTGACTATATTGTTGATGCCCAAAGCGGGCAAATCCTCGGGACCGATGACTAATGCGTATCTTGCTGGCTGAAGATGATCCGGACCTGAGCCGCCAGTTGAAGGCGGCTCTGGCGGATGCCGGTTATGCGGTGGACCACGCGCCGGACGGTGAAGAAGCGCATTTTCTGGGCGATACCGAAGCCTATGATTGTGTCGTGCTGGACCTTGGCTTGCCCAAGATCGACGGGGTTTCGGTGCTCGAACGCTGGAGGCGTGACGGCAAGACTACGCCGGTGCTGATCCTGACCGCGCGCGGGGCCTGGAATGACAAGGTCACGGGCTTCGACGCCGGAGCGGATGATTACCTGACCAAGCCGTTCCATACCGAAGAGCTGCTGGCACGGTTGCGCGCGCTCGTGCGGCGAGCGGCGGGCCATGCGCAGCCCATGCTGGTCTGTGGCGGGCTGAGGCTTGATCCCCGCGCCGCGCGCGCGTCTGTCAATGGCGAACCCCTGCGCCTGACCTCGCTGGAATATCGCCTGCTGCACTATCTGATGCTGCATCAGGCCCGTGTGATCAGCCGTACTGAGCTTGTCGAGCACCTTTACGATCAGGATTTCGACCGTGATTCCAACACCATCGAAGTGTTTGTAGGACGGTTGCGCAAAAAGATCGGATCCGATCGGATCGAAACCGTCCGGGGGCTGGGCTATCGCCTGACACCGCTGATGGATGATGTGACGGCGGATCGTTGAGGGAATGATTGGTGCGGAGCGTCTGCTGCACTTTGTGCGAGGCCTGATCAATCCAAAAGACTCTCTCGCAGCCCGGCTGGTTCGGCTGGCACTGATCTGGTCGCTGACGGCCCTGTTGCTGGTCGGGGTGGGGCTGACGGCCTTTTTTCACCATGCCGCTATGCAACGCTTTCAGGCAGGACCTGCGATCCTGGCTGAAAACCTTTATGCCTTGGCAACGGTCACACCGGACGGTCAGGTGCTGGTCAGTCCCATGGGCGATGCTCGCAGTAACCGGGTCTATTCCGGGCTCTACTGGCAGGTGGCTGTTGTGGATCCGGACGCGAAGATTATCCCCTTGAGCCGGTCGCGATCTTTATGGGATGCGCGCATTCCGGTCCCAGTAATCGTCCTTGAAAAATTTACCGAAACACCGGGCAAGACGCTGTTTTATGACGCCGTCGGGCCGCAGGGGCAGCCGTTGCGGGTTGCGGTCATGCAAGGGCGCTTGCCCGATGTGGATGCGCCCTTGCTGTTTATGGCCGCTGAAGACCGAAGCCCCGTCGATCAGGACGCGGCCCGGTTCGCCATTCTGACGGCCGTTGCCCTTGTGCTTTTGGGAACAGGCTTGGTGGCCGCTATTCTCGTTCAAGTCCGTGTCGGTCTTGGCCCGTTGTTTCGGATTGGGCAGGATGTGGCACGGGTTCGCCAGGGCAAGCAACAACGTCTTGAGGGGCGCTATCCGGTAGAAATTGCCCCTTTGGCTGAAGAACTGAATGCCTTATTGGACCATAATCAGGAAGTGGTCGAACGCCAGCGTACCCATGTGGGCAATTTGGCCCATGCGCTTAAAACGCCCTTGTCTGTCATGCTGACCGAGGCTGGTGACGATCAGAATCCGCTGGCGGCGATCGTGCGCAAACAAAGCCAAGTCATGAAAGATCAGGTGGATCACCATCTTCGCCGGGCCCGTGCGGCTGCACGATCCCAGTCCATGGGCGAGCGCACCCCGGTCGAGCCGGTCGTGGATGAACTGGCGGTCACGCTGGAGCGTGTGTTCCAGTCTAAGGCCCTGACCATCGATTGGCGGATGGATGAGGATCTGGCGTTTCGGGGGGAGCGTCAGGATCTTCAGGAGATCATCGGTAATCTCTTGGAAAACGCGGCGATCTGGTGTCGATCACGCATCCGGATAAAGGCAGAGTATAGTCCCAATAATTCTCAGTTTTTATTGATAATTGAGGACGATGGTCCCGGGTTGCCCGCTGATCGGCGTGAAGAAGTGCTCAAGAGGGGCGCGCGCTTGGACGAAAAAGCGCCTGGCTCGGGTCTGGGTTTATCCATAGTTGATGAATTAGTTCGGGCCTATGGGGGCAAAATGCAACTTTTGGACTCAGTGATCGGCGGTCTGAAAATTGAGTTGACCTTGCCTGCTGCTGAAAAATAGCGAGAAAACGAGTTGTTAACTCTATGACTTAATAGTGTCGTTGACGGTTCTTTTTTCAGCGACGTTTATGAGCCTTTCTTCTACCAGACTGATGGCCGTCCGGGCCCTGATCACGTCTGTGCCAGATACGGCGCTGAACTCGCTAAACTATGCTCTGGGGCAGTCTGGAGATACACTTTTTCAAGTGATATCTGAACTGGTCATTGAAGAGATTAGGCATCGCAAGATCAGAGATCTGGTTTTTGAAGCCTTCGTGCCGTTATTTTCAGCCCGAGATGATGGAATTCCATCAGTTGTTTTTTCAAAGTTTGCTTATCGGGAGCTTTGGACAGCTTTGTTGGTCCAGGAACCCGAACTGTGCCAGGAAGCCTTGCTAAATCTGAATCTCGATTCTGAACGTCGACCTGAAGATGCTGTTCCGACTGTATTTTTTCGACTTGTGACTGCGTCTGCTCGATTGACTCGCGATGTGCCCGATCAGGTTTTCGTTCGATCAGGATTGACCCGTGAACAGACAGCAGAACTGGCCGCTTATCTCGATCTGAACCGGATTGCTCGGCGGGCCCTTAGCCGGATGCCGGATTGGTTGGGACGGATTGATGCGGAACGGTCGGCAGCTTTGCGTGTTCTGTTCAAAGATGCCTGCGATTTGCATCCCTCCAGCGGCAAACGACTTCTTGAGCTGATGTTCAGTCACCTAAAGGATCCGCTGCAGATCATGAAGCTCGTTGTGACCGTATCTGATCGGGCGAGCGAGCGGTTTCTTATCGACTCAGAACTGGCGGATTTTGGCACGCGATTGCTAGACTATTGTGAAGCCAGCCTGAAGCCCCTGGAAAAGCGGGACTCTGAATTGCATAAAGGGGATACCCGAAAGGCTTGTGAACAAATTGCCCGGATGTCTGGTCTTCTGAGTGGCTTTGATCAGTATGTCGAACTCAGCAAGGACGGTCCCTGGGGCAAGGCCGTTGGCGATATGCGTAAACGGTTGTCCGGGCTGGTCGAAGGCCGATTAAAAGGCGTTGAGTCAGCCATCCATGCAGCCCTGCCGACGACATCGACGCGCCTGACCGCCAAGGTCCGAAAGTCTGTTCCCAAGATCAATGGTTTGCCGGACCCGGAAAAACAGATTTCTGCCTTATCCATGGCGGCTTTTTTGAAAGAGACCCGATCCCTAGCAGCCAATAACGGCTTTGGCTCGCTGCACTCCTCTATTCATCGCGAGCAAAAAGAGTGGCTTCGTGAGTATGCGGATGAATTGGTCAGTCATATCAACAGTGGTGATATCAAGGACGAGGAGGCTGGCAAGGCGCACCTCGAAGTGGCCGCAGATATTCTGGACGCCATGGATGAAACCACGGAAGCGGCCTTGGTGCGGCGCCGCGCCGCAGCGGCGGGGACTCGTAATGGCGCAGATCTCGCCTAAGTCATAGTCTGTGTTAAAAGCCCCAGCGCAGCGCCCGGGCGGCTGGCGCGTGTGTGACCCCTAACCGGACGGATGGCTCATGGTGTTCTGGATCGCGGCGGCGTTGATTGCCGCGCTGTGCGCAGTGATGGTTCTGGTATTTGCTGCCCGCATCCGCGTGGCTGATGCGGATGCCCATGCGGTCGACACCGAGGTCTATCAGCGCCAGATCCAAGACCTCGACAGCCTGAAGGCCCAAGGCCTTCTGGATGATGAGGGGTATCAAACCGCGCGTACCGAGGCCGCGCGTCGGCTGTTGCAGGTGGCGTCAGAAAAACAGCACCCCCCGTCCGAGACGCAAAGCCGATACCGCCCGGTGGTGCTGGCCACTGTCCTCGGCGTGT
>JBKBWB010000170.1:0-4999 GCA_046289215.1 Asticcacaulis sp.
AACCAGACAACCGCTTGTCTCGGAAGGTCAGCAGATTGTTGACCCAGAAATTCCACACCATTGAAATCAGGATCGCAGCGGCCATGGCCACGTCAAATCCCAAAGCTGTGCCTTTATAGAGCGCCGACAAAATGGCCATGTGGACAACCAGTCCCGTGACCCCGACCCCGGCGAACATAAAGAACCGCGCCGGGATCACGCCGCGCGTCATTTTTTCCACCAGCAGCGCCACCAGATCGATGACCACCCGGATATCGAGCTTGGACTCTCCGCCCTGACGGGTGCGCAGCGTGGCGCAAACTTCGCCAAACTTGGGCTTGCGTGGGGCCGAGGCGACGATATCCACCAGTATCTTGAATCCTACGCCGGTCAGATTGGGCCGGGCGCTGAGGTAATAATCCCGCGTCATCATGAACAGGCCGCTCAAGGGATCGCTGAGCGGAGCGCGCAGCACCATCTGGGCCATAAAGGTCCCGGCGCGGCTGATCGCCCCTCGATAAAGTGACAGGCCCGAGGTGCCGTTGTTGGCATAACGCGACGCCGAAGCCAGATCGAGGTCCTTGGCCACCATCAAATCATAAAGGCCGCGCACCGCCGTGGGCTCGTGCTGACCATCGCCATCCATGATGCCCAAAATCCGCCCACGCGCATGGTCCCAGCCCCGGATCGCCGCCGAAGACAGGCCGCGCTCGCCCTTGCGCACCACCAGCCGCACCCGGGGATCATGCGCCGCCAGCGCCAGGACCTCGGCCTGGGTCTGGTCTTTCGAATCATCGTCCAGCACGACGATTTCGTAGTCCACCCCTTCGAGGTGCCCCTGAATCTCGGTAATCACGCCCCGGATGGCGGCCCCCTCGTTCAGGGTGCAGATAATCAGGCTGAGATCAGGACTGGACAAAACAGGCTCCGGGGTAGGACGAAAAGCAACAGGATTCGACCTGACGCTTGATGGGCTGCTATAGCAGGCCCAAGAAAGCCTCGACCAGATGTCTTACGCGCCAATGGACCACAATCATGAACACCGCTGAGCCGAAACCGGGCTTCTGGACACGCCCGTGGGGGCGTTTTCTGATTGTGTTCCTGTTTGCGCTGCCGTTGCTGTCCGGTGTGGTGGGTAAGATCCACAAGAGTAAGTCGTGGATGGGCGATTTTGAGGCGGTGGCCTGTGCCGCGGAAAAAAGCCTGAGCGGGCAACCGCTATACGACATGGCGCTGGCCTGTCCCGGCATGAACCCGGCCGTCTATGTCTATATCCCCGTGGTCGCCGAAAGCGCGGCGGCACTGGTGTCCGTCCTGGGCGCGGACGGGTTCAGAGGGGCCTATATTGGCCTTTACCTCGCCAGTTTAGCATTGCTGGCTTGGTTCAGCTTTTTGCGACCTGCGACAATAGACCGTCCCGGTACGCGGATCGAGCGGGTGCCCTTCCTCGCCTTTGTGACCGGCAGCGCGGTCACCTGGGCCAATGTCGCGGTGGTCGCCCACGCGGGTGTGGCGCTGGGGGCGATGCTGTTTCGCCGCTGGCCATGGGTGCTGATTGGCCTGATCGCGCTTGGAGCGGTCATCAAGCCGGTGTTTCTGACCTTTTTGGCGGTCGTACTGTTTGCCGCCTGGCCTTTATGGAAACGGGTTGTCGCGTTTATCGCAGGGGCCGCCCTCGGCCTTGCCCCCACGCTTGCCTTCATGACCAGCAACGATCCGCGTCTGCCGGTCTGGCGCGAGACGCTCGATTATTTTGTCTATCATCTGACCCCGGGTGAGAGCTTTTTCGGCTGGATCAGCCTGTTCGGGCTGGATGGCCGCGATCCGGTATCGATGGGGGCCTATCTCGTCTTTGCGGCGGCCCTGACGCTGGCAGGCTATGCCATCGCCGAGGGTCAGAAGTTATCGCCTGAATCGCGGGTGCTGCTGGGACTTTCGGTCGGGACCCTGCTGATCCCGCGCCTGATGAGCCAGGACTTCTTCCTACTGGGGCCGGGCCTTGTGGTCATGGGGCTGGCCATGCGCTCCGGGTCCGGACGGATCGGACCGAGACTGTCTAAGATCATGCTCGGCCTGTGCGCCTTTGCCCTCGTGGGCGGCGCGGCGGATCTCGGGGACTATACCACCAAGCTGGCGACGCTTGGGTTGGCGCTGTGCGTGCTCGCCGCCGGATGGCTGAGTGTTCGCCAAGCGCCCGAAGAGGTTTGGGCCCCGATTCGACAGGCCCTGGGCCTCAAGGCGCCCCAAGCATGAGCCAAGCACCCGATTTGATCGACGCGATCGCCCGCAAGACCCGTCACCGAGGCAGCCAGATCGCCCTGATCCTGCTGTGCTTTTTGCCTGTTCTGGGCAGCGTCATTGGTCGACTCGTCAATGGCCGCTACTGGCTTGGCGACTACTATGCCCTCGCCTGCGGCGCCGAACAGTTTCGTCAGGGCTTTAGCCCCTATGGGGTCGAGCTGGCCTGTCCAGGCATGAAGGCCGCTGCCTATGTCTATGCGCCGCAATTGGGCCAGGCCTTTGCCGGTCTGATCGGCTTGTTCGGGCTTCCCGCCTTGGAAATCGCCTATACGATCCTGCTGGGCCTTGCCTATGGCTTGACCCTATGGATGGTCGTGATCCGGCCTGTCGGGGGCGTAGAGATCGACTGGCGTACACGCATCCTGATGGGCACCTTCCTGACCGGAAGCGCGGTCTCCAGCGGCAATCTGGCAATCCTGCTGCACCTGATACTAGCAAGCCTCACGCTCGCGGTGCCCCGCCACCGCTGGCCGCTGATGCTGGGGATCGCGATCGTTGTGCTGATCAAGCCGGTGTTCTTGACCTATGCCGTGGTACTGGGCTTGCGTCCGGGGCCGCTGTTGGGACGGATCCGAGATGTGCTGCTGGCCGTGGGTTTCGGCGGACTTGCCCTCCTCTGGCAATGGCAAAGCGCTGGGGTCTGGACCGCCGCTTGGCAAGCCAGCCTCGATAGTGTGGTGTTTGCCGAACAGCCGGGGATCAGCCTGTTCGCCTGGCTGAAAACTGTCGGGGTCGTGCCGATGTCGTCCCTCAGCCTCGGGCTCTATGGACTCTATGCCGTGGTCGTAGGCGTGCTGCTTCTGGTCCTGACCGAAAGCCTGTCGCACGCCTTACCCGAGACAGGCCGTGATACCCTGCGGATAGCGCTGGCGCTGTTGGCCCCAGCCCTGCTCAATCCGCGCCTGATGGACTACGACCTTCTGTGGCTGGGCCTGCCAGTGGCGGTGTTGATCCTGGGCCTTCGAAGCCTCGGAACGCCTGCGGCCCGGTCCCTCGTGACCGCGCTGGTCGCCCTGTGTGCCGGGGTCTGGTTGCTGAATATGGCCGATATCGACGGCGTGAGCGCCGTGCCCATCGGTACCTTTGGGCTTATGCTGATCGTATGCGCGGCCGCCCTCGTCTGTTATCGCCATAACCCGGCCAAGGTCCGGGCTTTGTTTGTTCGCCCCTGAGGATCGTCCCGATGGATGCTGTCACCTGGCTGACCCAAAAGACCCAGAAAAAGATCACCTTTTACCTTCTGGTGTTTCTCGCCACCTTTCCGGTGGTCAGCCATATCCTCGGCCGGATCGTCAAACAAAAGTGGTGGCTGAACGACTTTGACGCCGTGATTTGCGGCGCGGATTACCTTCGCCGGGGCCTGTCGCCCTATGATTACAAGCCCTTCTGCGAGGGGTTACAGGCCCCGCCCTATGTCTATGCGCCCCAGGTGGCCGAGTTTTTCGTCCCCATCATCAATACCCTCGGGCTGATTGGCACCAAGACGGCCTATGCCATCCTGCTGGTGCCCTTGATGCTGACGATCCTGTGGTATGCGCTGGTCAAGTCTTTCCCAGAGATCCCGTTCCGGCTTCGGATCATTGGCTATGCGGTGCTGTCGGGCTCGGCCCTGTCCTGCGGCAACATTATTCTGCCGTTCCATGCGCTGTTGATCCTGCTGGCGCTGCGGCTGGAGAAGACTCGCTGGCTGTTCCTGCTGACCGTGCTGATCGGGTCGCTGATCAAGCCTGTGCTTCTGACCTATCTGATTGTGTTCGTTTATGAAAAAGTCCCACTGCTGCGTCGAGCGGGCCTGGCCTTGCTGGGGGCCGTCGCTGGCATCGCGGGCTATCTGATTATGGTCGAGACGGCGGGACCACTGAAAGACACATGGCAAGCGGCCCTGACCAGCGTGGTGATGCTGGAACAGCCCGGTTACGGCTTCTTTGGCTGGGTGGACTGGATCGGCATCACGCCCCAGACCCCAGGGTCAATGGCCATGTTCGGGGTCTATATGGTTCTGATGGCCGCGGCGGGCTTTGTGCTGGCCGAGGCGCTCGACTTGAACCAAGACCAGCGCGTTCTGCTGGCGCTCGGCGTGGCCATGATGCTGAACCCGCGCCTGATGGCCTATGATATGCTCTATATGCCGACCATGATGGCGATGTTGGTGGTCGTGGCCGGGACCACCCTGCCCCGCTCCGTGTTTGTGCCAATCAGCTGGGTGTTTGTTGGGACCGCGGCGGGCGGCTTTATCCTCGCCAATGCCCAGACCGGGCTGAAGCCGGCGCCGGTGGCGGTGCTGGTCTATGCCCTGATGGTCTTTGCCCTCGCCGGAGCGGCCCTGTGGAAACGCCGCTCGGTGTTACAGGGCTGGTTGCGTCAGCCTCTTCCCCTGATCCGCGACGTCTTCAGTCAGAAAATATAAGAATAGGGCCGGAGCGACATGCTCCGACCCTTTTGCTCCGGTCGTTTATTCTAAGGTCGCGCCAAGCCTAGCCCATGGCCTCCAGCCGTTGCAAGGCCGCCGTCAGGCGGGTAAGCGCGCTGTCGGCATCGGCCAGGCGTTGGCGGTTTTCCGCAATCACCTCTTCCTTGGCCTTGGCGATAAAGTCCGGGTTATCCAGCTTGCGCCGGGTCTTGTCGGCGTCGTCCTGGTGGCCCTTGATCTCCTTGGCCAGACGCGCCTTTTCAGCAGCCAGATCAATGAAGGCGGCAATCGACAAGGCCCCTGTCGCCT
>JBKBWB010000171.1:0-4951 GCA_046289215.1 Asticcacaulis sp.
AGGGCACCGGCGCGGTATTCATCGCCAACTCGTCGATGCGGACGCTGTGTCGACCGGGGTGCGCCGCAGAACCGCTTGCTCGATGCGGGTCTGTGCGACGGCGATTTGCTCACCGCGCTGGCGGCGGTTGATGACGTCAAACCCAGTGTTCAGCAGGGCGGCAACGTGTTCGCGCCGTTGTTCCTTGTTACGCCCGCCCAGCATGATCACAATCAGGCGGTGATTGTCGCGCACCATCGAAGCGGCCAGATTGTAACCCGAAGCATTGGTGAAGCCCGTCTTCATCCCGTCAACACCGGGGATTGCCAACAGCGGGTTGTGATTGACATAGGTGCGGCCCCGGAACACCCAGTGGCGGACGTTGAAGTACTCATAGTACTGCGGATAATCGCGCATCACCGCCCGGGCGAGAATGGCTATATCACGGGCCGAGGAAAGCTGGCGGCTGTTGGGCAGGCCCGAGGCATTGACAAAGCGAGTCTGGCTCATACCCAGTTCCTGCGCCTTGAGGGTCATCAGGGCCGAAAACCGTTGCTCAGTGCCGCCGATTTTCTCGGCTAGGGCGACCGCGATGTCATTGGCGGAGTAGACCGCAATCGCCTTCATCGCCTCATCGACGGTCAGGGTCGCGCCGGTCCCAAGCCCGAGCTTCATCGGTGACTGAGCCTGGGCATTGGCCGACACGGTGACGATGTCGTCGGGCGACAAAGTGCCTTGGGCCAGCGCTTCGAAAGCCATGTAGAGCGTCATGACCTTGGTAATCGAGGCGGGGTAACGCGGGCTGTCAGCCCGCCGCGCATATAGGACCTCGCCGCTGGCCGCATCCACCACGATGGCCGCGTATTTAGCGTCTTCACCCAAATCCACCGTTTGAGCCCGCAGCGGAGATGCCGCCAGCATCAGTCCGGACAGGCTCATCAGAGCGGTTAAAAGCAAGGCCACAACAAAGGTCAGGCTCGGGCGGTCGATCAAACGCATCGGGTTCGTCCGTCATTCGCTAAGCGGGTCCATGCGGCACGCACAGCCCTGTTACACAGGCTCACACAGTGTGAACCCTAACATCAACCCACAAAGGTTGTTCAGTGGTTAATTTAATATTTTGGCAAAAACGTGATCAGGCGTGAGCGTGAGCGTATTCCGGTGCGCTTATTTGTCGCGCGCGCCAGCGAATTATTCAACTTTGAGCGAATTGTGCGCTGCACAATAACGATTGACGTTCTTTCGCGACTGCAGTATTGGTTCGCGTGCCAAGGGAATGAATTCGGTCTCGCCCGGGCGTGCAGCGCGCACCCTGAGCGCGGCAGAAGACAAAAACCGACAGACTCAACAAACGACAGACTATGGAGCGACTGACATGGAAAACGGCGCCGAAGCCATCAAGACCTCGGTCGAGCGTATGACCGCCGCCAGCAACCAGGCTTTCCGCGATGGCGTTGAAAAGTCCTTGGCTGGCCTGAACGAAATGAATGCCCTGTCAAAGGGCAATGTGGAAGCCCTCGTTGAGAGCGTGACCGCCGCCACCAAGGGCGCTGAAGCCCTGGGCGCGCAGGCCGTCAGCTACTCGAAGAAGGCTTGGGAAGATCAAGTCAACGCCGCCAAGGCGCTGTCGACTGCCAAGAGCCTCCAGGAAGTGGTCGAGCTGCAAACCCAGTTTGCCAAGTCGGCTCTGGAAACCTATGTCGCCGAAATGAACCGCGTCAGCGAAACGCTGCAGGGCACCATGAAGGACACCTTCAAGCCGCTGAATGCCCGCATGACGGCCACGGTCGAGCGCTTCCAGTCGGCGCGCTGATCCACTCACATTTTCTTGTGATTGATGCACGAGGCCCGGAGTGATCACTCCGGGCCTCGATTGCGTTTACGGTATGGAAGCCTGTTTGTGTCAGAGTGCAAAGAACTGGGGACAGATGTGTGCTTATCTGTCTTGAGCCTACCGCAGCGTCTTGTGTACCTTATGTAATGGCTGTGTGAGTCACGCTGCGGAGACGTCCGGGCGCCAGAAGAGTGAGGAATCGCGGGATGACCGAGCGCAAGCAAGGTGATCGGGGAACAGGTGTTGATTTCGCCATCATCACCGATGTTAAGCCTAAGATCACGCGTCCTTCACTTTACCGCGTATTGATTTTGAACGACGACTACACACCTATGGAGTTCGTCGTTTACGTACTTGAGCGGTTTTTCAACAAATCGCGCGAGGATGCGACCCGGATTATGCTTCACGTGCACCAAACAGGTGTCGGTGTGTGCGGCGTATATACTTACGAAGTTGCCGAGACCAAGGTGGCGCAAGTCATCGAAACGGCCCGGCGGCATCAACATCCGCTCCAGTGCACCATGGAGAAAGACTAGGAGGCTGACGTGCCGTCTTTTTCGCGACAACTCGAGCAGACCCTTCATCGGGCCGTAGCTTTCGCCAATGAGCGCAAGCACGAATACGCCACCCTTGAGCATCTGCTACTGGCGCTGGCGGATGACCCGGATGCGGTCAATGTTATGACCGCCTGTAACGTCAATCTGTCGCAGCTGAAGACGTCGCTCGTCACCCACATTGACAGCGAGTTGACCTCGCTCGTGGTAGATGCGGGCGAAGATGCCAAGCCCACGGCGGGCTTCCAGCGTGTGATCCAGCGGGCCGTTATCCACGTCCAGTCTTCGGGCCGGGACGAAGTGACCGGGGCCAATGTGCTGGTGGCCATTTTCTCGGAACGCGAAAGCCATGCGGCCTTCTTCCTGCAAGAACAGGAAATGACCCGCTACGATGCGGTCAACTACATTGCCCACGGGATCGCCAAGAAGCCGGGCGCGACGGAAAGCCGTCCGGTCAAGGGCGCGTCTGAGGACACCCCTGAAGAAACGACGCCAAACAAGGCCGGGGGCGAGGCCTTGGCCGCCTATTGCGTCGACCTCAATGAAAAGGCGCGTCACGGCAAGGTTGATCCGCTGATTGGCCGTCACGAAGAGGTCGAGCGCTGTATTCAAATACTCTGCCGTCGCACCAAGAATAACCCGCTGCTGGTCGGGGATCCGGGCGTCGGCAAGACCGCCATCGCTGAGGGTCTGGCCCGCAAGATCATCGACGAACAGGTCCCGGAAGTCCTGAGCGGAGCGACCATCTATTCGCTGGACATGGGTTCCCTGCTGGCCGGAACCCGCTATCGCGGCGATTTCGAAGAGCGCATCAAGCAAGTGATCAAAGAACTTGAGGCGCATCCCAACGCCGTCTTGTTCATCGATGAAATCCATACGGTGATCGGGGCCGGGGCGACCTCGGGCGGGGCCATGGATGCCTCGAACCTGCTGAAGCCGGCGCTGGCCTCGGGCAGCCTGCGCTGCATGGGCTCGACCACCTATAAGGAATTCCGCCAGCACTTCGAAAAGGACCGCGCTCTGGTGCGCCGGTTCCAGAAGATCGATGTCAATGAGCCGACGCTCGAAGACACGGTGCGGATTCTCAAGGGCCTCAAGAGCTACTACGAGACCTTCCATCACCTGCGCTATACCGATGGTGCCATCCGCACGGCGGTCGAGCTGTCGGCGCGCTACATCACCGACCGCAAGCTTCCGGACAAGGCCATCGACGTGATCGACGAAGCCGGGGCCAGCCAGATGCTGCTGCCCCAGGGCAAGCGCAAGAAGGTGATCGGGGCAAAGGAAATCGAGACCGTGATCGCCAAGATGGCCCGTGTGCCGTCCAAGGCGGTCTCAAAGTCCGATACGGAAGCCCTGCGCAACCTCGATGAGGATCTGCGCCGCGTCGTGTTCGGCCAGGACGAGGCCATTGCCCAGTTATCTGCGGCGATGAAGCTGGCGCGGGCAGGTCTGCGCGATCCGAACAAGCCGATTGGCTGCTATCTGTTCTCAGGCCCGACCGGCGTCGGCAAGACCGAAGTGGCTCGCCAACTGGCCAGCACCATGGGCATCGAGCTGTTGCGGTTCGACATGTCCGAGTACATGGAGCGCCACGCCGTCAGCCGCCTGATCGGCGCGCCTCCGGGCTATGTCGGTCACGACCAGGGCGGCTTGCTGACCGATGCCGTCGACCAACATCCGCACGCCATTGTGTTGCTCGACGAAATCGAAAAAGCCCACCAGGATATTTACAACATCCTCCTCCAGGTCATGGACCACGGGACCCTGACCGATGCGGTGGGCAAGAAAGTCGATTTCCGCAACGCCGTGCTGATCATGACCACCAACGCCGGGGCCAGCGACAACCAGCGCAACGCCATCGGGTTCGGTCGCGAAAAGGTCGAGGGCGAGGACGAAGCGGCGATCAAGCGCCTGTTCACGCCGGAATTCCGCAACCGTCTGGATGCCGTGGTGGCTTTCAGCCCGCTCAAGGCCGATGTCATCGGTCAGGTGGTGCAGAAGTTCATCCTCCAGCTCGAAAACCAGCTGGCTGATCGGCATGTGACCATCGAACTGACCGACGAGGCCTCTGACTGGCTGGCCAAGAATGGCTACGACGAGCTCTATGGTGCCCGTCCGTTGGCACGGGTCATTCAGGAGCACATCAAAAAGCCGCTGGCCGACGAGATTCTGTTCGGGCGTCTGGTGCGCGGCGGCCATATCAAGGTCAAGCTGGACAACGGCAAGATCGCCTTTGATGTCCATCCGCTCAAGGACCGCAACAGCTCCAAGGCTGAAGCTGTCGATTAAGCGACAAGCAAGCGCGACCATTTCTCCTCCCTGCCGGTTACGGCGGGGAGGGGGACCGCGAAGCGGTGGAGGGGGCCTTTCCGCGGCTTATTGCGCCTCAGCACAGACCGGCGCGGCCATAGCCTGAGGCGTAATCGGGCTGTTCCCAATCACCAGCTGCGGCACGGTTTGCGGTCGGGTGCGCAGGGTGCCGGCGATAAAGGCCTTTGTTTCCGCCGCACACAAATCCGACAGGCTGGTAATCGACCAGCTTTTGTCCGCCGCGTCAAAGCGGGTCAAGCGGTCGCCTTCG
>JBKBWB010000172.1:0-4942 GCA_046289215.1 Asticcacaulis sp.
GAAGACGTGGAAATCGAGCGGTTTTATCAGGCCAACACCGATCGGTTCCGGGCACCACTGCTTTATGCTGCATCCCATATTTTATTCCCGGTTGCTGAGGGCCAGTCGTCAGATGCGGCCTTGGCGGAGGCCATAAGCGCGTTGGCCTATCTGCAAAGTGCACCGGGCGAATTTGCGAACCTGGCGCGGGCTCATTCGGGTTGCCCCTCAGCGGGCGTGGGGGGCAGCCTCGGCCAGCTGTCCAAAGGGGACCTTCTTGCACCTGTGGAGCAGGCCTTATTGAGTGTCGAGCCTGGTGCGTTCTATCCGGATCCTGTCCTGTCGCCTTTCGGGGTGCACGTTCTGCGGCTCGATCAGCTTTGGCCGGGCGAGATCCTGCCCTTTGAAGCTGTCCGCAGCAAAATCCGTCTACACCTGCAAAGCCGGGCTTGGATGGCAGCTGCCGCGCGCTATACTGCGGCACTGGCCCAAGAAGCCCGAGAAAGCGGACTCAATCTGATGCTGGATGAGACGGGTCGGGTTGCCCCCTCCGGCCTGACTTTCGGACAGTGGCTAAACCCCGATGCGGAACACGAACGCACGCTGCTGAACTGGCTCAAGGCTGCCGATTCCGCTCTGTTCGCCCGGGCATGTGAGACGGCAGAAAAAGCTGGGCTAGCGCCGATTGCCTTTATTACGCAAACGCTGCGTACGCGTTTGGATGCCGCAGATGACGAGGCGTGGACTCAGATCATCTCAGTCGCTCAGAACGCCAGCGACCCAACCCTAGCCGCTCTGAGTCATCTGTTGAAGCAGGCCCTAACCCCGGTCAAACGGTCTATTACTCTGATTAAAAGGAACTGAGATATGACACGCGGTCTTGCCACCGGTGTATTATGTGTAAGTGCTCTTTGGTTATCCGTTGCGGGCAAGGCCTTTGCAGATACGGTGCCAGAAAAAGCTATTGGCACTTGGAGTGCCGATGTGCGCCTGCGTTCGGAACAGGTCAGCCAGGAGGGCATGCCTGAGGACACAGCCGCCCTGACGGTGCGGACCTATCTGGGCTGGCAATCGCCCCGGGCAGGTGGCTGGGGGCTGTTCGTTCAGGGAATCAACACAGCTGTTCTCAACGATGGCTATAACAATACCCTGAACGGAAAAGCCCGCTACCCTACGGTGGCGGATCCCGATACCACCGATCTGCACCAGCTGCATGTGAGCTTTAAAAACAAGGCCCACGCCGTGCAGCTGGGCCGGTTTCAAACCAAGTATGACAATGCCCGATTTCTGGGAGACATCGGCTTCCGTCAGAAAGCTCAAACCTTTGACGGCCTTTGGGGGCAAAGCGCAGTCGGTCGGGCCGAGGTCACCTATGGGTATCTGATGCGGGTTAATCGGGTATTCGGCAAGGATAGCCCCCAGGGTCAGTGGGACCTCGCTACCCCTTTTGCCGGCGTTAAGTTGCCTCTGACGAAGGCCCTGACGGCACATGGCTTTGTTCTGGGTTACGACAATCAGGATGTGGCCAGCCAATCGAGCCTCACCACTGCCTTCGGCCTCAGCGGTCAGTGGAGTCTGGACAAAGACACCAAGTTGACTGCCCGCTTAGACTGGGCGCGGCAATCGGACTATGCTGATAACCCTGCGCGGTTTGATTTGGATTTTACCGCTCTGGAGGCGGGGTTACGGTACAGGCAAACTCAGCTTGGCGTTTTGCTGGAACAGCATGAGAGCAACGGCACTCAAGCCTTCCAGACTCCGCTCGGAACACGTCGGCTGACTATGGGCTGGACCGATGCCTTGTTGATCACACCGGCGCAGGGCTTGGTCAATCAGAGAGTCACTGTCCGTCAGGGATTCTCGCTGTCAGGACTTCCTGGAACCTTCAGCGCCTATGGGGCCGTTCAGCACTTTTCACCCGAGCGCGGCCATGGCCGCTTTGGTCACGAAGTCGCGCTTAGTCTGAGCCATAAATTTAATGCTCAATGGAGCTGGGACGTGGCCTGGGCGGATTATGACTCAAAAACTGCTGCTATCCCGTCTCGGGACAAGCTCTGGATCACCCTAAGCTACGCGCGTTAAGTCTAGAAAGGAGTGCCCGTGAGTCTCAAAGTTCCCGAGATTGAGCCGATGCCGCGGGCCCTCATTCATGAGCCGCTGAACTGGTTATTTGCTGAGCATTACCGGCATCGGCAAGTTTGTTTGTTGATGGAGTTTCTGGCTCAGGCCACTGTAACCCATTCCGAGTCGATGGAGACTCTGATCACCTTCTTGCGTGAAGAGATGCCATTGCATCTTATTGATGAGGAAGAAGATTTATTTCCCGTGCTCCGGCGTCGGCTCGAGGCCGACGATGATCTGGAACGCGTGCTCGGGATTATCCGTGAAGACCATAATAGTCATGCCGGGCGCACCAGTGAGTTAGAGCGGCTGCTGGTTCAGTGTCGGGATCAGTCCAGCCCTCCAGCGTTTATACCGGACGCGAAAGCGGCTCTCATTGACTATGCCCGGGAAGAGCGGCGCCATATTGCCCTTGAAAATGCCGTGATCTTGCCCATCGCGCGTCTGCGATTGACCAAGCCAGATCTCGAGGGGCTAAGTCATCGTCTGGCTGCCCGGCGGGGATGGGTACTAGAGGAGGTTCCGGTTGGACTCTCTGATTGAAAAAAACCTCAAAGGGGTCGTCCAGTACGCTCGTCGTGATCCGCTCGCTGCGGAGCGGCGAGCCACGGCGCCGGTCTCAAGTTTTGTCTGGATCGGCTGCTCGGACAGCCCTTTTCCAGCCCATGAGACCTTGTGGCTTGAACCCGAAGGCGGGCTTATCCATCGTAACCTCGGCAATCAGGCGTCGGCCCAGGATCTTGGACTTTATGCAACATTTCAAATGGCCTTGACGATGATGGCCTTGCCCAAGATTGTTGTCTGCGGCCACTATAACTGCGCCTGCATGCAGACTGTAGTGACCCAAAAGTCAGAGGGTGTACTTAGTCACTGGCTCCAGCCCCTCTATGATCTATATCGTCGCCATGAGCCGGAGCTTATCGCTATCGCCAGGACCCAGGATCGTGCGAACCGATTGGCAGAGCTGAATGTCAGAGCCCAACTGAGTGCTTTGGCCAATAACACCTTAATCCGCGAACACTGGGGGCGTCACAAACGATTGGAAATTCATGGTGTAGTCTATTCGCATCGTGACGGGCTTTTGCGGGATCTTGGTGTGACCTTGAATTCGCTGTCATCTGCTGATGCCTTACTGAGCGGTATGATCCGGTTATGAAGGCGTTAAGTGCGTCTTGGGGTATCGCAATTCTGGCTGGTGGCGAGGGGCGGCGCATAGGCGGGAAAAAACCTGAACGCTATGACATGGGAATACGCTTGATTGATCGGGCCTTGAGTCGGGCTGAGGCCTGGGGCGCACCCATGGCACTCTGTCTGAAAAATCCGGAACAGATAGCGGATTTGCCGCCAAGTTTGACGGTATTGTTGGACCCGCCCGGCGAGGCGGGTCCCACTGGGGGGCTAGTATCCGCGTTGTCGTGGGCACGTGGGTTGGGATTGAACGGGATTTTGATCATGCCTTGCGACATGCCGGACCTGCATGAGGGACTATGGGCGCACTTGCTTGCTGAGGCAGTTAGAGACGGTTCCGAGGATGCAGTCTGTTTTATGCCAATCGACGAGATGGGGTTTTGCCCGGTCCTCAGCCTCTGGCGAGCCTCCGCATTGGAAGGGGTGATCGCCGCCTTAGCCGTAGGGCGCACCGCTTTAAAGCACCTGATCGCCGATCTGGATGGCCGTCATGTGAGGGTGCCCGAGGGGTGGCTAGGACGAAATGTCAATGCCCCCGAAGATTTGCGTCCAGCTATCGCTGTCTCTTAAAGGCCCGCCACTTGGTTTTGCCGTGTCGTAAATAGCCGAGCATAGTCGGGCGGCGTTACGCCCAGAATGTCAGCGCGGATGGTCTCAGCGATCAAGGGGCTCAGCAAAAACCCATGCCGGTAGAGTCCATTGGCGTTCAAGATTGCATCGGATCGTACGATGCGGGGTAAGCGATCCTCATAGGCGGGTCTGACCCCGGCATTGAGGGTGGTCACATGCGCACGCTCCAGTCGGGAGTCAAAAATGGCCGCGGCGTCGACTAAAGTCGCCAGACCATCGCAACGGCATAGCAACGCATCCGGATCTGGCTCTGCTCTTACGGTAGCACCAAGGGTCAGATCGTGTCCGCGGCCGGGGACGGCATAGAATAGAGTTGCATCGGCATAGAACCGGGTCGGTCGGGAGAGGGTGGGGCCATCCGGACACGCGAGTGTCAGGGACTCGCCCTTCATCGCCATGAGTCCGTCCAGCGTTTTCGCTCCCCAGCCCCGACAATCAATCACCTGGGCATAGGGCTCTGGCATGTCAGCAGGATCGACCGCCTCAAGGATCAGCCGACAGCCCAGATCCCGTAAGCGCGTTACCAAGCCAGTCAGAGCCAGAGCCACATCAAGATGAGCGTCGTTCGGAAAAAACAGACCCGATTGCCAATGCACGGCCAGATCAGGCTCAAGCGCGCTCAGATCCGCGCGAGACAAGCGTACAGCCGAAGATCCGGGTGGCAGAAATGCCTGTTGAAACGAATCAAGCCGGGTCTCATCTTCCGGGCTAGCAACCAGCAAACTGCCCCGTTGGACCAAAGCGTCTGGACACAGTTGCGCAAGGCGCGCTTTCCAGTGGTCAATTGCGATTTGTCCAGCTTGAACGAAACTCAGGGGCAAGCATCCCGCTTCACCAGAAGGGGTAAGCATGCCGGCCGCTGAAGCACTGGCGCCCTGGCCTGGAAAGCCAGAGGGGTCATAGAGTGTGACGGTGACCCCGGCCTCTGTCAGGGCAAGTGCAACCGATAATCCACATACACCGGCCCCAACGACAGCCACCATGTCCGTCATGCTTCACTCCAATGGCAAACTAAGGAACGCTT
>JBKBWB010000173.1:0-4918 GCA_046289215.1 Asticcacaulis sp.
TCTGATCCGACCTTCATTCTGGCCCAGCAGGGGGGACACCATGACAAGACCCAAGGGCGCAATCCCGCTGGCCGTGGTGGCGGCGGGCGGTACCGGCGGCCACATGTTCCCGGCCGAAGCCTTGGCACGAGAGCTGACCGCGAGAGGCTGGCGTGTGGTGCTGGCCACCGATGCCCGGGGCGCAGCCTTTGCGGAGCATTTTCCGGCCGAGATGCGCATTGCCCTTGAGGCCGCCACCTTCAAACGCGGCGATCTGATCGGGGCACTGTTCGCCGGGATCAAGATCCTGCGCGGCATCGGCCAGGCCCGGACCGCCTTTCACCGGATCCGGCCCAGTGTCGTGATCGGCTTTGGCGGCTATCCCAGTTATCCGGCGGTGATGGCGGCCCGGTCGATGAATATCCCTTGTATCCTGCACGAACAGAATGCGGTTCTGGGACGCTCGAACCGGGCGCTGGCGGACAAGGTTGGGGCGCTGGTCTGCGGCTTTCCGATCCTGGAGCGCGTCCCGCCGCGTCATCAGCACAAGGTTGAGGCGCTGGGCAATCCGGTCCGCCCGGCGATCCGGGCCCTGTTCGACCAACCCTATCCCACGCCGGATGGACCGCTCACGCTTTTGATCACCGGAGGCAGTCAGGGGGCAAGGCTGCTGTCCGAAACCGTCCCTGTGGCCATTGCGGCCTTGCCCGACCCGTTGAAAGCGCGGCTGCGGGTGATGCAGCAGACCCGCGAGGAAAGCCTCGATTTTGCCCGTGACACCTATGCCCGCGCCGGGGTCAATGCCGAAGTGGCCCCGTTCTTTTCCGATATGGCCGAACGGCTGGCAGCGGCGCATCTGGTGATCGGACGGGCGGGGGCCTCGACCTGTTCTGAACTGGCCATGGCCGGACGCCCGGCGATTCTGGTGCCGCTCAAGATCGCGGCCGATGACCACCAGAGCGTCAATGCCCGCGTTCTGGTCGAGGCGGGGGCCGCTGACAGCCTGTCCGAGGCCGAATTGACCGCTGAAACCCTCACCCGCCTGTTGGAAACGCGCCTGTCTGCACCTTTAGACTTGCAAGCGCGCGCCACAGCCGCAAAATCCGTCGCCCAGCCTGAGGCGACCCGGGACCTGGCCGATCTGGTCCAGACCTGTGTCGCTTCGGCCTGATTGCCCGCCTCAATTTTGATCGCCAGCCTGTCCGGAACCCTATGACCGCATCCGTTAAACTCCGCCCGACTCCGTTTGATCTGGGCCCTGTTCACTTCGTCGGGATCGGCGGCATCGGCATGAGCGGCATTGCCGAGATCATGCTGAAAATCGGCTATAAGGTTCAGGGCTCGGACGCCAAGGCCTCGGCCAATACCGAGCGTCTGGAAAAACTCGGGGCCAAGATCTTCATCGGTCATGCCGCCAGCCACGTCAGCGACGGCGTTGCCGCCCTGGTCTATTCCACCGCCGTCAAGGCGGATAACCCGGAAATGGTCGAAGCCCGGAACCGCCGGATCCCGCTGGTGCGGCGGGCGGAAATGCTGGCCGAGCTGATGCGTCTGCAATTCTCGGTCGCGGTTGGCGGCACCCACGGCAAGACCACTACCACCTCGATGATCGCCACCTTGCTGGATGCCGGGGGGCTCGATCCGACCGTCGTCAACGGCGGCATCATCAACGCCTATGGCACCAACGCCAAGGTGGGGGACGGCGACTGGATCGTGGTCGAGGCCGATGAAAGCGACGGCTCGTTCCTGCGCCTCAAGTCGACCGTGGCTGTGGTCACCAATATCGACCCCGAGCACCTTGACCACTACGGCAGCTTTGATGCGGTGCGCAAAGCCTTCCTCGATTTCGTTGAGAACATTCCCTTCTATGGCTTTGCGGCGGTCTGTATCGACCATCCGGAGGTCCAGGCCCTGACGGCCCAGGTCGAGAACCGGCGTCTGATCACCTATGGCACCAGCCCTCAGGCCGAGGCCCGCAGCGTCAATGTCCGCTTTGGTCCGGATGGGGCGCGCTTTGATGTCGTCTTTAACCCGCCCAGCGGCGGCGACAGCGTCACCTTTGCCGATCTGCACCTGCCCATGACCGGCGGACACAATGTGGCCAATGCCACCGCCGCCATTGCCATCGCCCGTGAACTGGGGGTCAGCGAGGCGGATATTCGCAAAGGTCTGGCCGGGTTTGGCGGGGTCAAGCGCCGCTTTACCACCACAGGCGTGGTCGGTGGGGTCCGCATCGTCGATGACTATGGCCATCATCCGGTTGAGATCGCCGCCGTACTCAAGGCTGCCCGTCAGGTCACCGAGGGCAAGGTGATCGCGGTCGTTCAGCCGCACCGTTACAGCCGCCTGCGCGATCTGATGACCGAGTTTTCCTCCTGTTTCCACGATGCTGACACGGTGATTGTCGCCGACGTCTATGCCGCCGGGGAAGCCCCGCTGGAGGGGGTCAGCAAGGAGGCGCTGGTCGAAGGCCTGCGCCGCTTTGGCCACCGCCATGTGCTGCCGCTCGATGGACCGTCGGCCCTGGCCGGGATGGTCAAGGTCGAGGCTGCGGCCGGGGATCTCGTGGTCTGCCTTGGAGCCGGAGATATCACCCAGTGGGCCTATGCCCTGCCGGGTCAGTTAGAGGCCTTGGGCTTGAGCGCGGAGCCGCGCGCATGAGTGGGCTCGTGGGGACATGGCGCGACCACTTGCCGCCGGTCCGGGGCAAGCTTGTCCGCGATGCGGAACTGGCCCCCTTTACCTGGTTCCGGGTTGGCGGACCGGCGGATGCCCTGTTCCTGCCCGAAGACGAGGCGGATCTGGCTGGGTTTCTGGCCGCGCTTGATCCCGCTGTTCCGGTCCTGCCGATTGGGGTAGGCTCAAACCTTCTGGTGCGCGATGGCGGTGTCGAAGGCGTGGTGATCCGTCTGGGCCGCGCCTTTGGTCAGATTGAAGCCTTTCCCCATGCGCGGATCCGCGCCGGGGCGGCCTGTTTGGATGCCCAACTCGCAAAGGCCGCAGCGGACGCCGGGATCGCCGGGCTGGAATTCTATCGCGGTGTGCCCGGCTCGGTCGGCGGGGCGCTGATGATGAATGCCGGCTGCTACGGGGCCGAAACCAAGGATGTGCTGATCGAGGCCTATGCCCTGACCCGATCGGGCGTGTCGGTGACCCTGTCCAATGCCGACATGGGCTTCAGCTATCGTCATTGTGACGCCGCCGCCGGGGGCGGGCTGATCTTTACCGGCGCCTTGTTCCAGGGACAGGCCGATACCCCCGAAGCCGTGCATGAGCGGATGGAGGCGATCACCCGCCGCCGCGAACAGACCCAGCCGATCCGTGAAAAGACCGGCGGATCGACCTTCAAGAACCCGGATGGTTATTCGGCCTGGAAGCTGGTGGATGAAGCGGGCTGGCGCGGCAAGCTCCATGGTGGCGCCAAGTTCTCGGAACTCCACAGCAATTTCATGATCAACACCGGCGAGGCCACGGCATCGGATCTCGAAGGGCTGGGCGAGGCAGTGCGGGCTGATGTGAAAGCCTCAACGGGCATCGATTTGCACTGGGAAATCAAGCGCATCGGCCGTCCAGCTTAGACTTCAGGCAAAGCAAAACCGCCCGGCCATGAGCGCGGGCGGTCTGTTTTCGGTGCGGCGAAACCGATCCGATCAGTGATGATCGGTATCGGTGTCCGGATCGAGCAACTTGTGCGCATGGATGACGAAATAGCGCATGACGGCATTATCAACCGTTGATTGGGCCTTGGCGCGCCAGACCTGGGCGGCTTCGGCATAGTTGGCATAGGCGCCAACGAATTCGACCTTTGTCAGGTCCCGGAAGGTATTGTTTTCAAGGTCAGACAGCTCGCCACCGATGACGAGGTGCAGCAGTTGTTTGTCCGGCATAGGCGTTCTCCGCAAACGAGTCGGGGACGGGGGATTAAGCCCTGATAGTCTGACACCGATTAAGGATCAATGGATACAGACCCGGACCGGCACAGATCAGCCCGTCGAGCCGCTGGCCAAGTTCGCTGTAGTCATAGGGCTGGCCGTGCACATCACTGACCACTGCGCCCGCTTGCTGACAGATCAGATCAGCGGCGGCCACGTCCCAGCTCTGTTTGGGCGTGAGCGCCAGCGTAAAGTCGATATCGCCCGCCGCCACGGCCACCATGCGATAGGCGACCGATGGACGAGCCTGAACATCCATGTCTGGCCAGGGATCCGCCCAGAAGTCCTGATCAAACAGGCGCGGATCGCCATGGGCAAGGGCCTGTTCGAGATGGCTACGCCGGGTGGCAAAGATGTCTTCGCCATTGAGCAAGGCCGGTCCCCCAGCCCGAGCCGCATAGAGGGCATCAAGTTCCGGCGCATAGACCACCCCGGCCACCGGACGCCCGGCGCGCACCACCGCCACCGCCAGCGTCCACCAGGGTTTGCCCTTGATAAAGCCATGGGTGCCATCAATCGGATCAAGCACGAAGCTGGCCTCGGCGCTCAGGCTGGAACCGTCATCCGGGCTTTCCTCGGAACGCCAGCCATAGGTGGGGCGGGCAGACCGCAGCTGGTCTTTCAACAGGGCGTCAACGGCCAGATCGGCATTGGTGACCTGGGAGTGGTCGGGTTTGAAATGGACCTGAAGACCGTCAGCCTTGAGGCGCTGGGCCAGGGCCCCGGCCTCGCGGACGGCCTCGCAGAGCAGCTGAAGATCGGCTTCTAGGTCCATGGGATCCGTCATTTGCCACCAATGCTGAGGGCATCGACCAGCAGCGAGGGCACATCGCGCGTGCCCCGGATCTCAAGGTCGGAGGCGGGCACCAGACGGGCATAGATCTCGATCAGGTTGCCCGCCACTGTGATCTCATTGACCGGAAAGGCGATCTCGCCGTTTTCAAACCAGAACCCGCCCACGCCCGCTGACCAGTCGCCAGTATCATGATTGAGCGACGGGCCGAACA
>JBKBWB010000174.1:0-4900 GCA_046289215.1 Asticcacaulis sp.
CGGCTCGGGGCCGCGCGCGGGCCTGGGCGAACTGGCCCTGCCGGAAAACGAGCCGGGCAGCTCGATCATGCCGGGCAAGGTCAACCCGACCCAGTGTGAAGCCCTGACCCAGGTCTGTGCCCATGTGTTCGGCAACCACGCCGCCCTGACCTTTGCCGGGTCGCAAGGGCACTTTGAGCTGAACGTGTTCAACCCGATGATGGCCTATAACTTCCTGCAGTCGGTCCGCTTGCTGGCCGATGCCGCCATCAGCTTTACCGACAACTGTGTGGTTGGGATCGAGCCGCGCATCGACAACATCCAAAAGGGTGTCGAGAACTCGCTGATGCTGGTGACCGCGCTCAATGGCCGTTTGGGCTATGACACCTGCGCCAAGATCGCCAAGACCGCGCACAAGAACGGCACCACCCTGCGCGAAGAAACCGTCGGTGGCGGCTACCTGACCAACGACGAGTTTGACGCGATCGTGCGCCCGGAAAACATGATCTCGCCGGGGTGAGCGCGTCGCAGACCTTTGCCACAGACGGGGCCGTCCATTTCCGGGCGGCCTTGTCTGACGCGGCGATAGAGCCGCTCCGAACCTTTGCCGATCAGGCGTTAGGCCAGCGCCCCGGGGCACGTTTATCAGCTGAAACGGCTTTCCTGGCAGAATTGCTGAGCGCGAAGGGTCTGATTGGGCGTTTCGCGGCTGAGCTGGCCGGGCCAGACGTCAGGCCGGTCAGATTTTTGTTGTTTGATAAGTCGGATGCAAGCAACTGGGCCGTCCCTTGGCATCAGGACCGCACGATTGCTGTCAAAGCACGTGTTGATGTTCCCGGTTATGGCCCTTGGTCCACCAAGGACGGGCGGGTTCACGTGGAGCCCCCAGTGGACGTCTTGAGCCGGATGGTGACTCTCCGGGTCCATTTAGACCATGTGGATGCGCATAATGCGCCGCTTAAGGTTGCCTTGGGAACGCACACGCGCGGCGTGGTGCTTGCGCACGATGTGCGCGCGGTCATTGAAGCGCAGAATATTGAGCCGTGTCTGGCAGAGGCCGGGGATATATGGGCCTATTCAACCTTGATCCTGCACGCTTCAGATCGCGCCGATCCCGGCCGCCGTCGTCGCGTATTGCATATCGATTACGCGGATTTTGACCTACCCGGTGGGCTGGCGTGGCTGGGTGTGTAACCCCTTCGTGACCCCGCCAAGGGGGGGCGAAGATGCGTCGAGCATTAAATCATCGGTAGAAGTATCTGATTCCGCACGAAAACGCGATGGGAAATATGCTTGCGTGGGTCTCATCGGTAAAGACGCGGCTCTCGGTCGAGAGATGCGGGTCTCCTCGCGCTTGTAGCACTGTGGCAAACTCAGAGAGAGCACCGATCATATCGTGGCCAGACTGTTCAAGTGCGCCGACGCCTAGGAAGATCTTGGTTGGCCCCTTCAGGCGATTGGCGACGTTTTCTCGCGCCCGCGATATAATCCAATTGTCCGCGTACCAAAGTGATGGGCTTACGAGCAGGTATTGGTCAAACAGTTCTGGTCTTGTATCAAGCACATAGGCTGCGAATAGTCCGCCGTATGAGTGTCCGACCAGAGTACGAGCGCTTGGGATTGTTTGGTGTAACGCCGCAATACGAGGAATTATTTCTTCGTCAATGACGCGTAAGAACGTCGGCGCACCGCCCGAGTGGGCTTGAAACTCCGATCCGTAGCCGCCTTCGGCCACGTGGACAGGGGTGTAGTCGCGCGTCCTGTTCATTGCGTAGCGCCGCCGGTCGGGATAGGCGCCCGTGTAGGCGATGGAAACGACAATAGAGCGTTCCGCTTGCTGTCTGTCGGCGAGATGTTCCAACTGCTTGGCGCAAACCGCGAAGGAGTAATCCGCATCAAGTGTGAAAATAACGCGAAGCGGGCCGGCTTCTGCGCCAATGGGTGTATGGATATAGAGTGAATAGGCCGTACTGTTAATCTTCGATACGAACGACAGAACGCTTGTATTCGGCAATTGGTATGGCGAAATCTCGTTTATCTTTTTGCGGCCCGTTGCGCCTGCCTCGAGAGTGCCCACCAATCCAGCGGCCAGCACGGAACGACGCGTTCCTTGCATATGAGTCTCTCCGATGCGGATCGTGCGCTCGCGATCATATAAGATTGGCTAATCAGTATGGCATTTCCCGCACTCTGGCGATTGCTTCAGTCGGTAGTTTTTCCACCTTTGTCTCAAAGTTTCTTATGAGCCCCGACACGCATTAACTGGCCGAGGTTCCCCCTCACGATCCCGCAAAGGGGTAGGCGGTGTGGGTCTTGGCCCATTCGTCGGGCATGAGGGTGCGTGTCAGGGGGGCTTCAGCCCGTTCGCGGCAATGCAGGCGCTCGCACAGGCGGCACGTCGGGCCGACGGTGGTGATGCCGGGGCCGGACAGGTCAAGGCCGCGCGCATAGATAAGCTTGTCAGCGTATTTCAACTCGCAACCGAGACCAATGGCCCGTTCGGCGGCATCTTCGGCGGCGTGCCAGGGGCCGCTCGGGCGGCTAACCGTGGTAGAGAGGGTGAAAAAGCGCGCCCCGTCCGGGGTTTCGATGATCTGGGTGCGGATTCGTCCGGGGGTCTTGAACACCGTATGCAGGTTCCAGCGCGGACAGGCCCCGCCTAACCGCGAAAAGGGAAAGGGGCCAGCGGCAAACCGCTTGGACACATTGCCCGCGCTGTCGGTGCGGATCAGAAAGAACGGCACCCCCCGTGCGCCGGGGCGAGACAGGGTGGTCAGGCGATGCGCGGCCTGTTCGACGCTGACGCCAAAGCGGGCGGTCAGGATATTGAGGTCATAGGCCAGATCCTCGGCCGCGGTGTGAAACCGGCCATAGGGCATGAGAATGGCCCCGGCGAGATAGTTCAGCAGCGAGATCTTCAGCAGCCGCTGCGTGGCCAGATCCGGGGCGCGGGCCGCATCGGTCAACTGGTTGACCAAGGGCTGGTGAGCCATCAGGCCGCATTGATAGGCCAAGGCAAAGGCGCGGCTAGGCTCCGACAGGGTCTCGCTGAGTAACAGTCGGCGGCGGTGGGGGTCATAGCGACGCTGGTATTCGGTCATGACCTCGACCGGCAAGGTCCGCACGCTCAGCCCGTGGTGGGCCATCAGCCAGGCACTGGCGCGGCTGGCGCGTTCCGAGGGCGGGGCGTCGAGCTGTTCGGCTAGGGCTTCACCCGCCGCATCCAGCTCGGCAAAGTGGTTGCGCTGGGCCTGGATATGGTCACGCACCCAATCGCTGGGATCGCGCGGGGCCTCGGGGTCGGGGGCGCTGAGCGGGTCTGTTGCCAATCCGCCCCGGCGCTGCTGGTCGCGGTGGGCGCGATAGAGCCGCACGAGGGCCTCGGCGATACCCGGAGACTGGCTGACCACCTCGCGGATATCGTGGCGCGAGACGGGCAGGTCGGTGAACAGAGGATCCGCCAGCACCTCGGTCAGATCCGCCTCGCCGCGTCCGTCCGGATCCTCGCTAAAGGCCCGAAGATCGAGATCATAGGTTGCGGCCAGCTTCAAAAGCATCTGGGCCGTCAGCGGACGCTGGTTGCGTTCCAGATGGTTGAGGTAGCTCGGGGAGATGCCCAGGTCCTCGGCCATGCGGGTCTGGGTCAGGGATAGATCATGGCGTAGCCGCTTCAGGCGGCCCCCGAGGAACAGCTTGCGATCCTGATCGGCCATGCGGCCTCCCGTCGAATAGTCATAAATTTACAAATTTAATTTTGTCATATTTGACACGATGACGCAAGAACGACGTTCGTCGCTCTGTTTGGCTGTAAATTCCTGTGTTTCTCTAGGGGCCTTCCCCCGAGTGCCGAAGTGCCCAGCCGGAGACATATTATGACAACTTTTCAGGATCTGATCCCCGCCGCCCCGGAAAACCGTTTTGACGGCATAGCGCGGCCCTATTCGGTAGCGGACGTTCTGCGCCTGCGCGGATCGGTGGTTCCGGCTCAAACCCTGGCCACCCGGGGGGCGAACCGCCTGTGGGCGAGCCTGCACTCTGAGCCGTATATCAATGCGCTCGGAGCCATTACCGGCAATCAGGCCATGCAGATGGTGCGGGCCGGGCTTCAGGCCATCTATCTCAGCGGCTGGCAGGTGGCGGCTGACAACAATACCGCCGGGGCCATGTATCCGGACCAGAGCCTTTATCCGGCCAATGCCGCGCCGGAGCTGTGCCGCCGCATCAACCGTACGCTTCAGCGGGCCGACCAGATCGAGACCGCCGAAGGCAAGCTCAGCCGCGACTGGTTCGCGCCGATTGTCGCCGATGCCGAAGCGGGCTTTGGTGGGCCGCTCAACAGCTTTGAGATCATGAAGGCCTTTATCGAGGCCGGGGCCGCCGGGGTTCACTTTGAGGATCAACTGGCGTCGGAGAAAAAGTGCGGCCATCTGGGCGGCAAGGTGCTGATCCCGACCCAGGCCCATATCCGCAACCTCGTGGCTGCGCGTCTGGCTGCCGATGTCATGGGCACCCCGACCATGATCGTGGCCCGCACCGATGCCGAGTCGGCGCGCCTGATCACCTCGGATGTGGACGCGCGCGATCGCCCGTTCATCGAGGCGGACAGCCGCACGCCCGAGGGCTTTTTCCGTCTCAAGGAAGGCACCGGGCTTGATCACTGCATCTCGCGCGGCTTGGCCTATGCGCCCTATGCGGATCTGTTGTGGTGGGAAACCTCGCACCCGGATCTGGAGGATGCTCGCACCTTTGCCGAGGCGATCCACCGCGAATATCCGGGCAAGCTCTTGGCCTATAACTGTTCGCCGTCGTTCAATTGGAAAGCCAAGCTGGATGACGACACCATTGCCCGGTTCCAGCGTGAGCTGGGGGCCATGGGCTATAAGTTCCAGTTCGTCACCCTGGCCGGGTTCCACAGCCTCAA
>JBKBWB010000175.1:0-4840 GCA_046289215.1 Asticcacaulis sp.
GGGCGGGGGCCGGGCTCGCCTTCGCAGGTTCCGCCATTCGCGAGGGCCGCCGCATGGGCCGCGTTCACCTGGGCTTCGTCCATGGCCATAAAGCCGACCATGGTGCCGTTCGAGGGGGTCGCCGTCTGTTTATCATAGGGCCGACCGAGCCAGACCAGACCCGGGCTGTCGGGACGCGAATAGCCCGTCCATTCCTCGTGCTCCATGATCGGGCTATAGCCGAGGGCGGCCAGGACCGGGGTGTAAAAGGCCTTGGAAACGGCGGGGTCATTGGCCCCAAATGTGACGTAAGCAATCATGATAAACTCCTCTGCTGTGCGACCGACGGGGCGGGTTTAGCGCGCCCGTATGTCAGGATCTGTCAGCAGAGGATGGCGGGCCGGTCCAAGCCCGTCTGGACCCGCCCGCCTTGTTTTCAAGTCCGCACCTTAATGCCGGACAAGGCGCATAAACACCTGGGTACCATGGGGGTTACGCCCATAGTCGTGCAGGGCATCGGGGACTTGATTGCGGCTATAGAGCGCGCCAAGGCCCAGTTTGATCCGCTCGCTTAGGGCAAAATCGTAAGCGGCGCCAAGGCTCAGCTTGCGGACGGTCTCGACCGGACCGTGATGACCTTTGCCGCTTGGGCTATGGCCATGACCATGGCTATGGCCCAGCTCGTTGGTGTCGATCTGTTCGGCGCGGGTAAAGACCTGCCAGCCGGTTGGGGCCGGGCGATAGCTGGCTTCGAGCAGCCAGGCGTTTTGGGCACGGCGCCCCGTGGCCTTTTTCGAGGCCCAGGCGCCGGTGATCGCGAGTTGCCCAGCCCCGGAAAGCGGACGCAAATAGCTGGCGCTGGCAGACAGTTTGTCTTGATCGCTGTGGGGATCAAGCGCTTCGGGGCTTTGCTGGCGCGCACCGGAGATCTGCAGCACCAGATGGGGGCTCGCCTGCCAGGTCAGACGGGCCGACTGGCTGTCGAGCTTGGGGTTATCGAGATCAAAGCGGGTCTCGTCCGGCTCGCGGCCCTTGAAGGCGCTGCCCTCAAGGGTGAGGGGGCCGTTTTGCCAGCCGACCGTCACCACACCATAGGTGATGTGGGTCGAGTCGAACCAGTGGTGCGTGATCGGCGCTTCGGGGCTACCGCCCGCCGAGGCGCGGTGCATGAAGGCGTCTGGACCAAAGGCCGGGGCGGCGGGCCAACCGACCAGCACACTCAAGGACTCGGTGTCGCTCAGGCGGTGACGATAGGTGGCCGATAACGCCATGACCAGATCATGGGGGTGCTGGCGGTCCACCAATGGCGTGCGCCCGTCGGCACTTTCCCCGGCTTGAAGCAGCAGCGGATAGCCGGACTTGCCCATCCACGGATCGGGGCTGAGCATGGTCTGGAGTGTCAGGCTGTGACCGCCGGTAAACGGGCGTTTGCCTTCGGCCATGACCATCCCGGCGACATAGGTCTTGTTATCGCCCCGGGGGCCGGATTGCTGGTTATGGACTAAAAACAGTTCGGTATGGGTGCTGACGGTCCAGCGATCCGGGGACTCGGCCGCCGGGGTATGGCTCCCATGGTGGGTTGCGTGATCCCCATGCGATTGGGCCAGGGCCGAGGTCGAGGACAGAGCCGTTGTGATGAGCAGGGCAGACAGCCCGAAAGATGCCGCCTTCGGGGCGCGCAGAGAGCGAGTCATAGAGATGTTCCTTTTGTGCAATTCGTGACGAGGTGGGAAAACCTGTCAGGCCCATCGCGGCGGGAACGGCTCCAGAGTGGGGTTGAAGGGGGTAAAGGCCGTGTCACCCGGACGGGGCCAGTCGATCCGCACCGCATAGCGGCAGGCGGGCGCAACCAGCTTGGCGGTCGGCGTCAGGGTATGGGCGCAACAGGGCATCAGCACTCCCATGGCGGCGGGGGCTTTAACGGGGGCTGGGGTTTCGTTGTGGAATACGGGGCCGTGACATGCGGCGCTGTCCGGGGCTGAGCGGGCATAGGCCATGGGGGCCGGAACGAGGCTCAGGCCGATAAAGCCCACAAGGGCCAGCGTCATGAGGATCAATCGAAAGGCGCTCACGACCCGATCATAAGGTCTTTGCGGTTTTAGATCCAGCCTCAGCGCACCCAGCCGGGGCCTTCGGGCGGGGTACTGTCGCCGCCATTGAGCGGGCGATGCATGAGGACGACATCGACCCAGCGGCCAAACTTGAACCCGGCATAGGGCAGGGTGCCGGTTTCGACAAAGCCGCAGGCGGCATGAAGCCCAATCGAGGCGGCATTGGCCCGGTCGCCGATCACGGCCAGCAGGCCCCGGCTGCCGGCCGCTTCGCAAGCTCGGATCAGATCCTCCAACAGGGCCCGGCCAAGGCCCTGGCCCTGTGCACCGGGGGCGATGTAGACCGAGTCCTCAACAAGATAGCGATAGGCGGGCCGGGCGCGAAACGGACTGGCATAGGCAAATCCCAAGACCTGATCGTCTGCGCCGATAGCCACGCGATAGGGCAGGGCCATGGCTCGCACAGCCTCCCAGCGCCGGGTCATTTCCGCCAGGTCCGGACCGGCTTCCTCGAAAGTGCCGGTGCCGGTGCGGGCATGGTGGTCGTAAATCGCTGTGACGGCGGGCAGGTCCGCCGCCTCAGCCTCTCGAATGCGGATCATTTTGCCTGTTTCGTCCGCGCCATCGACCACACGGCAAAGGCATAGTCGAAGGCGATTTCCTTGAGGAAGTCGTAGCGTCCGGAGGATCCGCCGTGACCAGCTTCCATGTTGATCTTCAGCAGCATCGGTGCGCCGCTGGTGGATTTGTCGCGCAGCTTGGCGATCCACTTGGCCGGCTCCCAATAGGTGACGCGCGGATCCGACAGCCCGCCGGTGGCCAGGACCGGCGGATAGGCCAGGTTGGTCACCTGATCATAGGGGCTGTAGCTGAGGATATAGTCATAGGCTTCGGGGTCGGTCAGGGGATTGCCCCACTCCGGCCATTCCGGTGGGGTCAGCGGCAGGCTGGTGTCGCTCATGGTGTTGAGCACATCGACGAACGGCACCGCGCCGATCACTCCGGCCCAGAGATCCGGACGCAGATTGGTGATCGCCCCCATCAACAGGCCCCCGGCGGATCCGCCATAAGCGACGATGCGGCCCTTGGCTCCATAGCCCTTGCCGATCAGGTGCTCGGCGCTGGCAATAAAGTCGGTGAAGGTGTTCTTTTTCTTGAACTTGCGGCCGTCCATGAACCAGCCCCGGCCTTTTTCGGCCCCGCCGCGAATATGGGCGGTGGCCCAGATCCAGCCCCGGTCCACCAGGCTGAGGTTGCGGATCGAGAAGTTCGGATCCATCGACGCGCCATAGGAGCCATAGCCATAGAGCAGCAGCGGCGCAGATCCATCAAGCGGGGTGCCTTTGCGCATCAGCACCGTAATCGGCACCTCGGCCCCATCCGCGGCCTTGGCATAGAGCCGCTTGGCCACATAGTCCGCCGGATTGTGACCCGAGGGGATTTCCTGGGTTTTACGCAGGGTGCGGGTCCGCTTGGCCATGTCGTAATCAAACGTCTGGTTCGGCGTCGTCGGTGAGGCGTAGCGGAAACGTAGGGTCTCGGTCTTGTATTCGAACCCGCCCATCAGGCCGAGCACATAGGCCTCTTCGTCGAAGGCAATGGCGTGTTCGCTGAGGTCCGATTTTTGCGTGATGACGATCCGGTCGTTGGCGTTCTCTTTTTCCGCCCGCACGAGGAAGGTCTCAAAGGCGAGGGTGCCGGTGACGAACACCCCCGGACGGTGGGCAATCCAGGGCTTCCAGCTCGCGCGGCGCGGCATGTCGGCATCGGCCCACATCAGCTTAAAGTCTTCGGCATCTTCGTTGGTGTGCACAACGAAGCGGTCCCCCCAATCCTGGAGGTTATAGATCACGCCGGTCTTGCGGGCTTCGACCAGCACCGGGGCGGCGGTCGGGGTCTTTGTCGGGATCAGCCAAGTTTCGCTGGTTTCCTGATTTTGGGCCGAGATTTCGATAAACCGGTCGGCCGCCGTGACGCCCACGCCAATGAAGAAGCCCGGATCCTTTTCTTCATAAACCAGCTCGTCTTTGCCGCCGAGCAGGGGACGGCGGAAGATCTTGGCCGGGCGGGCATTTTCATCGCGCCAGATCCAGAACAGCCACTGCGAATCCGGTGTCACCGTAAAGGCGCCATAGGTGCCGTCGATGGTACCGATCACCTTGTCGGCGGCCAGATCCTTGATGAACAGGGTATAGTACTCAGACCCCTGGGTGTCGGCAGTCCAGACGTAGTATTTATGATCCGGCGTGTGGCCAGCGTCATTGACACTATAGAAGCTGTGATCTTTGGCCAAAACATCTTCGTTGATCAGAATCTGTTCGGCCCCGCCGCCGCGCGGACGTCGTGCATGGATGGCTTGCTGTGCGCCTTTTTCAAAGCGGGTATAGTATTCCCATGTCCCATCCGGTGACGGCACGCTGGCATCGTCTTCCTTGATGCGGCCCTTCATCTCGTCGAACATGGTAGCCTGAAGCGCCTCGGTCTCAGCCAGGACGGCCTTGGAATAGGCGTTTTCCGCTTCAAGGTGCTGACGGATGTCGGCGCGCAGGATCTTGGGATCGCGCATGACCTTTTGCCAGTTCTCGTCCTTCATCCAGGCATAGTCATCGACCCGGACGCGCCCCAGTTGCTCGGTCTTGTGGGGGATTTTCGGGGCAACGGGCGGTTTGGGCATGGTTTTTCCTTGAGTCATCGAGCCTTTGGTCTTGGCGGCGGCCTGGCCCAAGCCCGGCAGGCCAAGGGCGAGGCCAGCGGCCGTGCCGCTGAACAGGATGGTGCGGCGGTCAATTGGATTGGTCACGGGGCGTCCC
>JBKBWB010000176.1:0-4824 GCA_046289215.1 Asticcacaulis sp.
ATGGACCCGTCAGTCCATGATGGAAACCCCGACCCCGGCCTTCAGCTGGGAACAACTGGAACGGCAACTCATGAGCCTGTGCAACACACAGGACAAGGCCTTCATGGTTCCGCACCTGATATCCGGGATCCGCAAACAGGCGCGGTTCAAGCCGTCGGAAATGGTGCTGAGGGAGATCCTCTGCGTGACCAACACGCTGATGGACGAATCCTTCGCGCCGGAAACCCTGGTCGACGAACCCGAAACAATCTGACGATCCCGCAACGGATCGCTGTGATCTTAGGCCTCAGCATCCTGATGGCCATTGCCTTTGGCGGCCTGCTTTCGGGCATGGTCGCCCTGAGCAACCTCTACGCTCAATAAGTTCCCAGTCAGTCACCTGCCCTGAAACCCATTGTGCGGAGGCGTGCGCCCCGCTGGAGGATACCCCATGCTTAAAGCTCGCCGTCAGGCCGCTGAACAAGTTGCGGCCCTTTTGTTCGAAACTGAAACCGCCATCGACGCCGCCGTGTCCAAGGCCGCTGAACTGGCCGCCAAAATGCCGGTCGTCCGCCAGGACGCCAATCTGTCGGCCCTGATTGGTCAGAGCGCCCTGGAAAAAACCATCGCCACCCTCACCGCCCTCGCCGATGCCCGCAGCAACATCGTTGCGACCCACAAAGAGTTGTCGATCGCGCAGCAGGACATCGGCTTGGGTGCCGTGTCGTATGGCGGATCTATCAAGCCGCCGCCCTCGGCGCACCGCGGCCCGCTGATCAGCGAAGTGGCTTGATCAAAATCCGGTTTAGTTAGAGAGAAAATTGCTTGAATTTTTTGCGCACGTTGAAGCTGAGCTTTGACGTGCGCTTTCCTGTTGAGCTATGGTATCACAGGAGAACAATTATGACCTTTGCTTACTTATTGCCTACCATTTTATTTTACTTGTTCGCAATTTTCTCAGTTTTTGTTTGCTTTAAGCGAGGAGATCCCATCGATAAGAAAATATCCGTTGCGTCGATGTGCGCCATTGTTGCGACAACACTTTCACAGGATATCGACTTTAATCCAATGACGCCGGTTAAATTTCTCATAATCGATACAATTTTACTCGCTTTTGTCTTTTACTGTTCCATAAAGTCAAGTAAATTTTGGCCGTTAACATTGTGCGCCGCCTTAGTTGTTGGAATATTTACTCACATTGCGGCAATTTCTATTTTAAAAATTCCAACTATCCCCTACCTTGCAGCAATCAACATCTGGGGATTTGTGTGTATGGCAACCATTATAGGCGGAGTCGTGATCGAAAAGGACACAGACCAACCCGCCTAAAACTTTGATTTTGAGAGAAGCTATTGCACAAACGAAATCCGCAAAGAAGCAGACTTTGGCTGGGGAACTAGGACTCGAACCTAGAATGACGGTACCAAAAACCGGAGTGTTACCATTACACCATTCCCCAGCAGAAGACGGTGCATCGCGGTGTTTCCGCGAGAGGCGGCGTAGATAGCTCAGTCATTTTCATCGTGCAACTGTTTTTACGCGCCTTTCTGTGAATAACTTTTTTTAAAAAACTGCTTGCGGCCACAAGGGCCGATGGCTATAAGCGCCTCCTCCAAGTCGGAGTGTGGCTCAGTCTGGTAGAGCACCGCGTTCGGGACGCGGGGGTCGCAGGTTCGAATCCTGCCACTCCGACCATTTTAAGTTGAACCGCCGCAGGCTCTGAATCTGCCTCAAAACGTACGGTTCTGAAATTCCACAATTCTCATCTTTCAAAAAACATCCGCCTGTAATTGCTGTTTTTTTTCTAGATTCAAATCCTGCAAAGTGGCTTATTGCAAATCTATGAAAAAGATTCTTTGCATATTACTTCCTGGACTAGATGGCACTGGTAAATTCTTTAAAGAATTTACCTCAGAAATTGCTTGTTATGCGGATCCTGTTTTAATCTCCTACCCCCAAGATCGGCTACTTAGCTATCAAGGACTGGTGGACTATGTAAACACCAAGCTTCCCATCGACGATGAGTATTTCATTGTTGCCGAATCATTTTCTGGGCCAATTGCGATTTCTATAGCCAGCCAGCACCCCAAACAACTCAAATGTATTATATTGGTGGCAACTTTTGCATCCTGCCCATTCCCCAAACTATCTCTACTGGCGTTAAATATACTGCCTTTTTTTATAAAATTTCCCGTACCGAAGCGCGTGATTTCTTTCTTTTTACTCAATGACCAATGGCAAGAAATGGCAAAGACTGTTCAAAACACTATTCGCACAATCTCTAGAGACGCCTTGTTGTGTAGAATACGAAATGTGCTTACCTGTGATGTAACAGAAAAATTGCAAAATATTTCCATTCCTGTTTTGGCCATTCAAGCGAAACAAGATCGTTTGATACCCGACAGCTGTACAAATAGCATGTCAAAGCATCTTCCCAATTTGAGAGTTAAAAGTATTGATGCGCCACATTTTGTTCTACAAACAGATTCGCAGGCAGTATCTGAGAAACTTATAAAGCCTTTTCTCCAGGAAATTTTATAATGGAATAACCCACATGCTGCATAATTCTGCGCTTCATATCCATCCCTAACATAAGCAATCTCCAATAATTTCAGGTTCGAATCCTGCCACTCCGACCATTTGGGAATATCCTGTTTTCCCGATACAGGCCCCCCACTCCCCACCGACATCATCGTTCTATAAAGGACACAACCGTGGGCGATTTTAACTGTAATCCCTTGGGTTACAGCGACTTCATTTGACCTGTGCGGACAGCCGCTTAAGCTGTTCAGGATTTTGCCGCATTCCTGCCTTGAGGCGCACAGACCCATGAAACAGTTTTTTATCACAGTCGCGGGCGTTTTTGCCGCCATGCTGCTGTTCTTTATTGGCCTGCCATTGCTGCTGATCATCTCAGCCGCCGGCAGCAGCAAGCCCAGCGTCCCTTCAGCCAGTGTTCTGGTCCTGGATCTGCGCGAAAGCCTGACTGATCAAGACAGCAATGATCCCTTCGCCGCCTTTTCGGGAGGTGGACTGTCGGTAATGAAGGTCGTCACCACTCTGCGTGCGGCTGAAAAGGATGATAAGGTCAAGGCCCTTATGATCCGTCTGCCGGAGGGCGGCCTTTCCCCGGCCGCTGCCGAAGAGATCCGCGATGCTGTGCTGAACTTCCGTAAAGCCGGCAAATACGTGATGGCCCATTCTCAAGGCCTTTATCAGTCCGGCAGCGTGGTTTCGACCTATATGGTCGGGGCCGCCGCCAGCGAGTTCTGGATGCAACCTCAAGCGTCGTTCCAGGTCACGGGCCTGGCGACCAGCGATTTGTTCCTCAAGCGCGCCTTTGACAAATATGGCGTCAGCCCGCAGTTCGAGCAGCGCAATCAGTATAAGAATGCCGTCAACCCGTATCTTCACAGCGATTACACGCCTGCGCACCGCGAAGCGACGCTCGGGTGGATGGGCAGCATCTTCGACAACGCAGTCAATGCCGCCGCGAAAGATCGCAAGATGGATGCCGCCGCGCTCAAAGCTCTGCTGGTTGCCGGTCCCTACAGCGCAGAGGATGCGCTCAAGAAAGGCCTGATCAGCCACCTTGGTCATGTCGAAGGCCTGAAAGAAGCTGTTTTGAAAAAAGGTGGCGACAAGGCGGAACTGGTTGATCTGGCGGACTACGCCACCGCCCGCAGCGGCCCGAGCAAGGGCAAGGCCACGATTGCCGTGATTGGCGGCGAAGGCGCGATCATCACGGGTCAAGGCTCGTCGGATCCCTTCAGCGGCGGGGAGATGATCTATTCGGACGTCACAGCCCAGGCCTTTTACGATGCCATTGAAGACAAGGACGTGAAAGCCATTGTCTTCCGCGTCTCCTCGCCGGGCGGATCGGACGTGGCCTCGGAACAGATCCTCGTCGCCCTTCAGGCCGCCAAGGCGGCTGGTAAGCCGGTCGTCGTAAGCATGGGCAGCTATGCCGCCTCCGGGGGCTACTGGATCTCGTCGGATGCCTCGGCCATTGTCGCCCACCCAAGCACCCTGACCGGATCGATCGGGGTCTATTCCGGTAAGTTTGGCTTTACGGAAGCCCTTGGTCGGTTTGGGGTCGACTCGCGGGATCTGTCGGTAGGCGGAGAGTTTGCAGAAGCCTACACAAGCACAGATGGCTTTAGTCCGACCCAGCGCGCCGCCATCGCCTCATGGACCGATGGGATCTATGAGGCCTTTGTGACCCGCGTCGCCAACGGCCGCAAGTTGAAGCGTGAACAGGTCATGACCATTGCCAATGGCCGGGTCTGGACCGGGGCGCAAGCCAAGTCGATTGGGCTTGTTGATGAGCTGGGCGGCTTCTACACGGCCGTGGATAAGGCCAAGGCCCTGGCCAAGATCGACGCCAAGAGCGAGGTCCGCCTGAAATATATGCGCGACGACAGCTCACCGTTTGCGGCCTTTGCGGAAGCGTTCGGCGGGGCTGAAACCCTGGTGCGCGGCCTGCACGCCCTCGGCGTGATGGCCCAGACCCCTCAAGGGGCCCAGGTCGTGCGCACCGCCGAGCGGATGCAGCTGGAAGCCTCGGGATCCGCCGCCGTTCTGGCCCCCGTCCCGGCGCTTTAAGGCCCAGCACCGTAAGCCTTAGGGCGCTGTTTCGGTCGCTCGCGCCGTCAAGCCCCCAGAAGACAGGCCAAGAAAAGAAACCCGCCCGGCTCTGGCCTGGCGGGTTTTTTGTGCGTCATCGCTGAAAGGCTGCCCCCTCCACGTGCCCAAAGCAAGGATAGGCCGGATGATCAAAACCTCAGGGTTCCCTCGCCTCTAACCCACGGCGAACGTATGTCGACACCAGACTGAGCCTACGAT
>JBKBWB010000177.1:0-4817 GCA_046289215.1 Asticcacaulis sp.
CCAGGATCAGCAGGGTCATAACAGCCGTCGAAACGGCAACCCCCATGGGGCCGGGGAACATCGCCGTCAGCACTGAGGTCGCCAAGGCTGAGGCCAGGATATTGACGACATTGTTGCCGAGCAGAATGGCCCCGATCATGGTTTCCTGATCGGCCAGCAGCTTATTGACGCGTTTGGCGGCCTTATCGCCTTCGCGCTCCAGCTGGTGCATCCGGCCCCGACTGGCCGCCGTCAGAGAGGTTTCCGAGGCGGAAAACAGGGCCGACATAGTCAGCAAACCCGCCAGAACCGGCATTAAAACGACCAGGGCGGCGCTCATGCCGTGGCTCCTTCGGCTTTGAGGAAGGCAAGAACCGCTTGTGGATCGACACCGCGCACCACGCGCGCCTGACCGATGGCGTCGGCCAGGATCAAAACCAGATCCCCGCCTTCGGCTTTCTTGTCATGCTGCATATGGGCCAGCAGGGTTTCGGCCTTGAAGGTGTGGTCGGCGAGATCGGATAGGCGGGTGGGCAGGCCCGCCGCTTTTAGCGCGGATTCGGCCGCTTGGGCGTCATCGTCGGAACACAGCCCAAGCCGAGCGGAAAAGCGGAACGCTTGCGCCATGCCGAGTGCGACTCCTTCACCGTGGAGCAGGGTTTCACCAAAGCCGGTTTCGGCTTCCAGCGCATGGCCAAAGGTGTGGCCGAGGTTCAATAGGGCGCGGCGACCGGCTTCGCGGGCGTCTTCGGCCACGATCTCGGCCTTCATCGCGACGGAGCGGGTGACGGCGGCTTCGAGGGCCATGGGATCGCGGGCCAGAATGGCGGGGGTGTCGCGCACCAGTTGTTCAAAGAAGGCTGCATCCCCGAGCAGACCGTATTTGATCACTTCGGCAAAGCCAGAGCGCATGTGACGGTCGGGCAGGGTGTTGAGCGTGCTGAGGTCACAAAGGACCCGTCGCGGCTGCCAGAAGGCCCCGATCATGTTCTTGCCGCGCGGGGTGTCGATGGCGGTCTTTCCGCCGACCGACGAGTCGACTTGGGCCAGTAAGGTCGTCGGGATCTGGATGAACGAGATCCCGCGCATATAGATGGCCGCGGCAAAGCCGACCAGATCGCCGACCACCCCCCCGCCGAGGGCAAGGATCAGTTCCTTGCGGTCGAGACCCAGCGCCAGCAGGTCGTCACAGAGCTGTTCGAGCTGCTGGAAGCTTTTGGACTGTTCCCCAGCCGGCACCGTCAGTAGCGAGACCTGCAGCCCGGCAGCTTCAAGCCGCGCTTTCAGAGTTTCGCCCTGGAGCGGGGCCACTGTCGTGTCGGTCACGATCGTGACGCGCGGATGGGCCAGAAACGGGCGGATCTCATCTGCAACGTGGTCCAGAATCCCCGCACGGATCACGACGTCATAAGCTTGGAAGTCAGTGCCGGCGACGGGAACAAGGCTCATGGGGTCAGGTCCGGATCAAATAGGGGCGAAGGGCTTTTAACAGGGCAGCAACGGCCTTGGCGTGGCTGTTATCGCCGGTCTCAACGGTCAGGTCCGCCATGGCATAGAGCGGGTAACGGCTTTGCGCTTGCTGGGTCAGAACCTCCAGCGGGTCACGACCGCGCAGCAAGGGCCGGGTGTTACGGATTGACACCCGCTTGGCTAACACAGGCAGATCCGCTTTCAGCCAAACGGTGATCGCTTTGTCTTTGAGCACACGGCGCGTTTCCGCGTGTGTGAGCGCCCCGCCCCCGGTGGCGAGAATGTGCGGCGGATCGCTCAAGAGGCGGGCGATTACCCGGTGTTCGCCGTCGCGGAACGCAGTTTCGCCCAAAGAGGAAAAAATATCCGAAACCGACTGACCTGCGGCTTTTTCGATCTCCTCGTCGGCGTCTTTAAAGGGTAAAGACAGGGCCGTGGCGAGGCGGCGGCCAACCGTCGTCTTGCCGACCCCCATCAAGCCAACCAGAGCAATGGTCCGGGGGCTGGTGAGGGACGGGGGGGGCTCGTTCCGAGCTCGAGTTGACGTATTGGGCACGCGCGGCGGGAGATCAGTCATGGTCCTATCGGCATTTACACGATCCTCGAAATCTTTCCCAGACGGATTGCGCAGGCGCGAGAGGAATAAACGCGCCGCTCTGTCGTCCGTTTCGGGTGGTCTTGGGCTCGTTTTGGGTCTGTGGGTGACCAGCCTAGGGCCTGTATTCGCACAGGATACGCCTGCGACGGCACCCGCCCGTGAGGGGGGCATTGTCACGGTCGCGGCCCAACCGCTGACCGCTCCAGACGGCTGGACCACGCCGGGGCATTCGGCGGAGAAGATCTTGTCGCCGGAACAGGCGCAGCGGCTTTGGGCTGGGTCAACCGCATCAGTCTTGAGACCGCTGTTGACCGGTGAGCAGGCGTTTACGGGGCTTTCGCCTGAACTCGAAACCCTGTTGCGGCAGGTACTGGCCACTGGCGCACGGGGGCCGATCGGTGGGGAAACCGATGCAGGGCTGCTGGCCGGACGCATTCAGGGCCTGATCCGCCTTGGCGATCTGGAAGCGGCCTCTCAGATTCTGTCTCGCACGCCGCGCGTGGGCGATTCGTCGGCCCTTAGCCAGGCCCGCGCGGACTTGCAGTTTTTGCGCGGCGATACGGCCGGGGCCTGCGATACCGCCCAGATGGTTCAGGACAACCGCAATGGACGAAACTGGCTGAAAATTCGTGCCCTGTGCCATGTCCTGAACGGCGACAAACCGGCAGCGGAACTGGCGCTTGGCCTCTATCAGCAGGCCGGTCCGGCCACCAATAGCTTTGACGGATTGATGGCCTACGCCCTGTTTGGCGGCAAGACCAAACCCCAAGCCTCGGCGAGGGATGCGGCGGAACTGGCGCTGTCGCGGCATCTGGCGCTGGATCTGAGCGCTGCCGTACGCGACGCTCCCCTGCCCATGCTCGTCAGCCTGAGTGCGGAAAAAGATCTGTCTCCCAGCGCGCGGGTGCGCCTGATGCGGACGCTCTATGCCCACGATCTTGTCAGCGTGGATACGTTGCGCAGTGTGCTGTGGCCGGAAATCGCGGCGAGCGCAGGGGCAGAGGCCCCGGTTGCGCCCAAGCCGGTGAGCTTGTCGGCTAAGGCCTGGGCGGCCTTGGCCAAGGATCGTACGGCTGCGGGCGAGGCTCGGCTGTGGGACGTGCTGCGGGCGGGTAAGGATCTCAAGCAGCGCGAAACAGCGCTGGCCTTACTGGTTGATCGCGCGGGGCCGGGCTCTGCGCGTCGGCAACTGCTGCGTTTGGCTCATCCGGAGCTGAAAAGCCTGGCCGATCAGTCTGAGTCCCTCAGCCAGCCCCTGCGGCTGGCCACATGGCTGGCCGTGGCGGGCGATCTGACTCGTGCCCAGACCGTGCGGTCGGCCATGAAAACGGACCCCTCAGCCGAAGACGTCCTGAACTATGACGCGATCCGGGCCTTGTCCGGCCCGGAGCCGGTTTCGGCAACCCTGGTTGCACAGGCGGCGGATCTGGCCGGGACCTTGGCGGGTAAGGCGCGCAGTCGAGTTCAGGGCGTGGCGCTGATCCTCGCCGCGACACGGGGGCTCAAGGGGGAGGGCCGCAATGGTCTGGACATCCTTGGTGCCGATGCGCCAGCGCTGGGGACCGGTCAAATTCTGGCGCTTCAGGCCGCCATATCCGATCAGGCCGTGGGTGAGGTTGCCCTACGTGTGGCCGAGGCCTATGCGACCAGAGCCAAGCCCGGTCGCAAACTGTCTGAGGCTGATGCGGCCATCCTGATTTCGGCGCTAAAGGCGGCAGGTTTCGAAGCTCAGTCTAAAGCGTTCGCCATGAGTGATGTCTTATCCCGATAAGATACAGGCCGGGCTCACCGAACGGATCGGGGAGCCCGGTTGCGTCATCAGACGCGGCGCAGGGCGACCGCCGTGGCTTCGCCGCCGCCGATGCAGAGCGAGGCGAGGCCGGTCTTACCGCCCGTTTGCTTGAGCGCCGACAGGAGGGTGGCCAGGATCCGCGCGCCCGAGGCCCCGATGGGATGGCCGAGCGCCGTCGCCCCGCCATGGATGTTGAGCTTGTCGTGGGAGATGCCGAGGTCGGCCATGGCGATCATCGCCACCACGGCAAAGGCCTCGTTGACCTCGAACAGATCGACATCCGCAATCGACCAACCGGCCTTGGCGAGGGCCTTTTGCATGGCCGGAACCGGGGCGGTGGTGAACAGGCCGGGCTCGTGGGCATGGGCGGCCCAGGCCACGATTTCGGCCTCGATCGACAGGCCCAGTGCCTCGGCCGTGCTGCGCCGGGTCAGGACCAGCGCCGCGGCCCCGTCAGAAATCGAGCTGGCATTGGCGGCAGTCACTGTGCCGTCCTTGGCAAAAGCGGGTTTCAGCGTAGGGATCTTCGACGGATCGGCCTTGAGCGGGGCTTCGTCGGTATCGACGATCACCGTGCCCTTGCGGTCGGCCACCTCAACGGGGGTGATTTCGTCGCGGAACTGGCCGCCTTCGACCGCCGCCTTGGCCCGGCGCAGGCTTTCGAGGGCATAGGCGTCCTGGGCTTCACGGGTAAAGCCGTACTGGCGGGCGGCATCTTCGGCAAAGGCCCCCATCAGCTTGCCCGGCGAATAGGCGTCTTCGAGCCCGTCAAGGAACATGCTGTCCTTAACGACGTCGTGGCCAATCCGAGCCCCGCCGCGCATTTTCGGCAACAGATACGGGGCGCCGGTCATGCTTTCCATGCCCCCGGCGACGATCACCTCGGCGGAACCGGCCAGTAGCGCCTCAGCGGCCATCATCACCGCCTGCATGCCCGAGCCGCACATCTTGTTGACCGTGGTGGCGGTGACGCTGAGC